>NZ_PDBT02000054.1:0-17245 GCF_002551535.2 Neisseria sp. N95_16 | reverse complement strand
CTGCCGTCCATACCATTCTTGGGAAAAAGGCTTGGTGGAGAATACCAACGGGCTGATCAGACAATACTTCCCAAAGGGGACGGATTTTAGGAAACTGGGGGCTAAAAAGATTAAAGCGGTTGAGGAGGCCCTTAACCGCCGACCGAGAAAGACATTGGACTATGAGACACCGGGTGATCTGTTTTCAGCAGCCCTTGCCAATGGCATTTGAGCGTTGCACTTGAAATGCGAATGTAAGGCCGTCTGAAAGTATATATCTTCAGACGGCCTTGTTTCACCCAAGCTTAACCGGTATTACGCAAACCTTGCGCCACGCCGTTGATGGTCAAATGCACCATCAACAACGCATGGCGGTTGTTCGGGTCTTGACGCAAACGTTTGAGCATCGCCACTTGCAAGCCGTTCAAGGCATTCAGATACGGAATGCGCAAGGCCAGCGAGCGCGCCAAGCTGCGGTTGTCGCTCAACAGCTCGGTGGTTTGCAGAATATCCAGCAGGGCTTTGCGGCTGCGCAGGTATTCGGCTTTAATCATTTGGAAAATGGCCGCGGCTTTTTCCGGCGTTTCGCTCAATTCGGCATAGTCTTCCGCCAAGGTAATGTCGGTTTTGGCCATCACCTGCTCCATGTTCGATAGCATGGCTTGGAAGAACGGATTGTGTTTGGCGTGATTTTGCATTACCGCCATGCTCGACGGATCTTGCTGACACAAAGTCTCTACCGCGCTGCCGAAGCCATACCAAGCCGGCAGCATCAGGCGGTTTTGCATCCATGAGAACACCCATGGAATCGCGCGCAAGTCTTGAATCCGCGCCAAGGTTTTGCGGCTGGCCGGGCGGCTGCCCAAGTTCAGCGTGGCAATTTCCTGAATCGGGCTGGTTTGCAGGAAGTAATCGATGAAATCTTCGTGCGTAATCAGCTCGCGGTAATATTTGAAGGAAATGTCCGACAAGGCTTGCATGAGTTTCGGATCCGGGTCTTTGCGGTCGGGCAGCAAAGTCGCTTCCAAAGTAGCCGCCACCAAGGTTTCTAGATTACGGCGAGCATTGCTTGGGTCGGCATATTTGGCAGTAATCACTTCGCCCTGCTCGGTAATGCGGATTTGACCGGCCACCGAACCGGCAGGCTGCGCCAAAATCGCTTGGTAAGAAGGGCCACCGCCGCGGCCGACGCTGCCGCCACGACCGTGGAACAGGCGCATGCGTACATCGTATTTCTTAAACAAATCCACCAAGCCCAATTCGGCTTGATACAGACACCATGAGCTGGTCACATAGCCGCCGTCTTTGTTGGAATCGGAATAGCCCAACATGATTTCTTGAATATTGTCGCGGCTCATCACCAATTCGCGATACCATTCCAAACCGAACATTCTGTCCATTACCGGACAGGCGTTTTCCAAGGCTTCGATGGTTTCGAACAGCGGCACGATGTTCATGCGGCTTTTCGGTTTGCCGTTTTCAATCAGCAACAAGCCGCATTCTTGCAGCAACAAGGCCAAGGCCAGCAAATCGCTCGGCTGCTCGCAGTTGGAAATGATGCTTTGGGTAATCGCCTGCTCGCCAAATTCGTCTTTGATTTTGCGCGCTTCGGAGAAAATCGCCAATTCGCGGCGGGCATGTTCGCTGTACGTCACAAACGGGCTGTACAACGGACGTTGGTGTTGCAATTCGCGCAGCAACACGGTTTGCTTTTCTTCTTCCGATAAATTCGCATAATCTTCCAAACCGGCATGCTGGAACAATTCCGCCACCACATCGCCATGTTTTTCAGCGTGTTGGCGCAAATCCAACGGCATCATATTGAAGCCGCATACCGATGCGAGGCGGATTAAATCGGCCAAGCGGCCTTCGGCCATCAAGGCGCTGCCGTTGTCGCGCAACGAGCGTTGCAGCTTTTGCAAATCGGCAATAAATTCCTGCACGTTGGCATACGGTTCGCCAAAACCAAAATGGCAGCCCATGCCCAAACCCAATGAGCGAGCCTTACCCATCACGCGTGCCATGATGTAGGCAATCGCGCGGCGGTAAGGTTCTTCCAAACGGGCGATTTCTTCATCTGGCGATTCATCCGACATCGCCATCACATCATCATTCACTTTTACGCGGCGTGTAGACAACGGCAGCTCGTGATACAACCCATCCAATTCGCTGCGATAGCAACGGAACACCGCATCGGCATGGCGGGTAAACGCATGGCGCAGGGTCTCGGCAGTCACAAACGGATTACCGTCGCGGTCGCCGCCAATCCAGCCGCCGATTTTCAGAATATCCGGCACTTCCACGTCAGGATAGGCCGTCTGAAAATCACGTTCCATGCCGCGATAGAGTTTCGGCAGTGCTTCAAAAAAGCTCATCGGGAAAATGTTGACGCCGTTGTTGATTTCGTCGTTGACGCTCAATTTGTATTGGCGCGTTTCGCTGGTTTGCCACAAGCCCAGCAAGATGGTTTCGATGTCGCGGCGCAAGTCGGCCAACGATTCGGCATTGGTGCAACGCTCACGCTGCGGCAATAATGCGCGGATGCGGCGGTTGAAACGCAATACCGATTGGCGTTGCACTTCGGTCGGGTGCGCGGTCAAGACGGCGGTGACATTGGTTGCATTTAATTGTTGTTGCACCGTTTTGCCATCAACCTTATTGGCACGCAGTTTGCGCACGGTTTCGGCCAAGCTGCCGTCGGCGGTGTTGTGGCCGGCATCTTCATGCACTTGACGGCGGCGCTCGTGGTGGACGTCTTCGGCAATGTTCAAAATTTGGGCGAATAAACCGCAAGCCAAGGTCAAATCGTGTGCCTGCTGCTCATCAAGCTGCGGCAAAACCTTCTCAATCAGCGCGCCGGTATCGTCTGATGTGGATAACTGCTTCACAATCTCCACCACCAATGGCGATGCTTCTTGATGTAATAGGTTAAACAGGCATTGTTTCAAAAACTCAGCATCAGCGGCCAGCGCCGCGTCTTTCGGGTTATTCAGAATATGGAGCTGCATATTTTTCTCTCTTATTTCAAGCTTAGACGATTCCATTGTATAGCAGGATTAGGAAAACCGCTACAATGATAATAATGCCGCTTATCTCAAGCCATGCGCCTGTTTCTTTTCGCATAAGGCGATTTTTATTTCATTATTAATATCGCGATAGAATGCAGATTTTCAGATGGCCTCATGATTACCCAATCCGCGTAAACCCTATTCCCTAAACCAAAAATAGCTTAAAATGCCATCATTCACGCATTGATAAACAAAACCGGCTTTGGCCGACACATTTCAGGAAACGACAATGTTAGACTTGACCCACTTAAACGAAAACAACGAAGCCCACATGGTGGATATTTCCGGCAAGGCTTCCACCGCCCGCACCGCCCGTGCCAGCGGCGTGATTAATATGAGTCCGCAAGCCATCGGTATCTTGGCCGACAATGCCGCGCAAAAAGGCGATGTTTTGGGCGTGGCGCGTGTAGCCGCGATTCAGGCCACCAAGCAAACCGGCTTTTTGATTCCGTTGTGCCACCCGATTTCACTGACCCATGTGCGCGTGGATTTTAATGTCGATGTCGAACTGGCACGCGTCAAAGCCACCGTTACCGCCACCACCGAAGGCCAAACCGGCGTGGAAATGGAAGCGCTCACCGGTGTCAACATCGCGCTTTTGACCATTTACGACATGATGAAAGCCGTCGATAAAAGCATGACCATCACCCAAATCCATTTGGAAGAAAAAACTGGCGGCAAAAGCGGCAACTTCCTGTTTAACAACGATTTTGAAAACATCGACTACTAAACAGCGATAAAATTACCGTTTTCCTATTCCACCAAGTCTGCACGATTGCTTGATAAGCTTTATAATCGGTGCAGACTTTTTATTTAAAAAGGCCGTCTGAAACATTTCAGACGGCCTCAAACGATACCATGAACGATGCCCAACTCTTACGCTTCAGTCGCCATATTTTGCTAGACGAAATCGGCATTGAAGGCCAAGAAAAATTATTGCAATCCCATGCCGTAGTAGTCGGCTGCGGCGGACTCGGTGCTGCTGCGCTGCCCTATCTCGCCGCCGCCGGCATCGGCCGCCTGACCATCGCCGACTTCGACACCATCGACGACAGCAACCTGCAACGCCAAATCATGTTCACCGAAGCCGACATCGGCCGCAGCAAAGCCGAAGTGATGGCAGGCCGTCTGAACGCGATTAACAGCGCGGTTGACATCACCGTCATCACCGAAGCGCTCGATGAAACACGCTTAACCGAATTATTGCAACACGCCGACATCGTCTTGGATTGCTGCGACAATTTCGCCACGCGCCAAGCCGTCAACCGCGCCAGCGTCGCCACGCGCACGCCATTGGTTTCCGGCGCGGCGGTGCGCTTTGAAGGCCAGCTTGCCGTGTATCGCCCCGATTTGGCTGATTCGCCCTGCTACGCCTGCCTGTTTGACGGCAATTCCGCCAGCGACGGCGCTTGCGCTTTATTTGGCGTGTTCTCGCCTTTAGTCGGCATCATCGGCACCAGCCAAGCCGCCGAAACCTTGAAAATCCTGATGGGCAGTGGCACCGCCCAACACGGCTGCCTGCGTGTGTATGATGGTTTATCGGGCGATTGGCAGAAATTTGAATTCGAAAAAAATCCTGATTGCCGTGTGTGTGGAAAACATTGATGCAAATATAAAAAGGCCGAGCCCTTTGCAAAACTCGTAATTTTTTAGAAATCTTTAAACCGTCATTCCCGCGTAGGCGGGAATCCAGACCTATCAGCTTCAGGAATATTTAACTATTTCAGTAATTTGTCATTCTGGATTCCCGCCTACGCGGGAATGACGGACATAGCTTTCTTAGTTCAAATTAATTTTTTCAAAAGTCTCAGGCCGTCTGAAAAAGGTTGAAACAACGCTTTTCAGACGGCCTCTTTTTTATAACAACCGATGAATCAATATTCAGCCGAATGCCAAAACGGCTGCCCCACGGTCGGCGTACTTGCCCGCGCTTGTTCACGCGCTTGTACCGGTTCGGCTTCAAATGCGGCACGTCCAGCTTGGGTGGCGAGTGCAAACGCGCGTGCCATGTTGACCGGATCGCCCGAACGCGACACGGCGGTATTCAGCAACACGCCGTCAAAGCCCCACTCCATCACTTGCGCGGCTTGCGACGGCAAACCCAAGCCTGCATCGATAATCAGCGGTGTGTCGGGTAAACGTTCGCGCAACACTTTCAGCGCGTATTCATGCACCACGCCCAAACCGGTACCAATCGGCGCCGCCCACGGCATCAGCGCCTGACAGCCTGCATCAAGCAAACGGCGGCAGGCGATTAAATCTTCGGTGCAATACGGCAACACTTTAAAACCATCGTCAATCAGGATTTTAGCCGCCTCAACCAATTGGAACACATCCGGCTGCAAAGTATCATCATCGCCGATTAATTCCAATTTAATCCAATCGGTTTCAAACACTTCACGCGCCATTTGTGCCGTGGTCACGGCTTCTTGCACGCTTTGGCAACCGGCGGTATTGGGCAGCACCGGCACACTCATTTGCTGCAACAAATCCCAAAAGCCCTGCCCGTGCGCTTCCCCTGCCGAACCGGCGCGGCGTAGCGACACGGTAATCATACCGGGCTTGGCCGCTTCAACCGACTGGCGCAACACTTCAGGCGTCGGATAAGCTGCGGTGCCGAGTAGCAGGCACGAAGCAAACGATTCTTCATAAAGATTCAACATGATATTCCTTTCCGCTTCAGCCACCGACCACGGGGCGCACAATATCGACCGCATCGTTTTCATTTAACAGCGTTTGCGCATACACGCCTTTAGACACAAATTGTGTGTTCACCGCCACGGCAAACGGCTTCGCAGGCTCGACCGCCGCTACCAAATCGGCCACGTTTTTTCCTGAAAATTCAAAATTTTCGCCGTTAAGTTTAATGTTCATGCCAACTTTCCTTAAGGCCGTCTGAAACGTTTCAGACGGCCTATTCATTCCACAACGCCTGAAACGCTTTTACCACTGCTTCAGGATCTGCCGCTTCAGTGACCGCGCGCACCACCGCCAGCGATGCTACACCTGTTGCCAACACTTCACGCGCGTTATTCAAATCAATGCCGCCAATCGCCACCACCGGCGTATCACCCGCCTGCTGCACATATTGGCGCAGATTATCCAAGCCTTGCGGCGCAGTCGGCATTTGCTTAGTCGTCGTCGGGAAAATCGCCCCGCTGGCCACATAGCTCGGATTTACCGACAAAGCGCGGTCAAGTTCGCTCACCGAATGCGTGCTCAAACCTAAACGCAATCCGGCGGCTTCGATGGCAGCCAAATCGGCAGTATCCATGTCCTCCTGCCCTAAATGCACGCCATACGCGCCCGCTTTCACCGCCATTTGCCAATGGTCGTTGATGAAAAGCTGGGTTTCGCTGCCTTGACAGGCCGCAACGCAGCGTTCGATTTCACGATATAAGGCATCGCCGCTCAAATCTTTATTGCGCAACTGCACCGTATCCGCACCGGCTTTCACCATGCGCTCGACCCAGTCGGCGGTCGGAACGACTGCGTAAAATTTCAATGGTTTAACTAATTTTGGGAACTGCATTTCAGGTTTCCTTATATGGTTTTCAGACGGCCGCCAAGCGAACATAATCCAAGCCGGTTTCGGCATCAGATTCGGCAAGCTCGCCACCGCCGAACAAATTCACCGCCAAGCGCACTGCCGCTCCGGCCACCGCCGGCGAAATCATAAAGCCGTGGCGGAACAGGCCGTTTACTTCAATCAAACGCGATGCCTCATGATAACGGATTTCCGGATTGTGGTGGTGTAAAGTCGGGCGCAGACCAACCGCAATTTCGCGGATTTCCGCTTCGCCAAAAGCCGGATGCACGGCATACAGCGCGGACAATAATTCCAAGCCCGAACGCACGCTGGCCGGCGCATCGCTTTCGCTTTCCAATTGGGTCGCACCAATCACAAACAAATGGTTTTCTTTCGGAGCAATATAGAGCGGGTAACGCGGATGCAGCAAGCGCACCGGACGGTTCAGGTTGACTTCGGGCGCATAAACGCGCGCCACTTCTCCGCGCACACCGCGCAAACGGCTGGCTTCAGACGGCCTGTTCCAACGTGTTTTGGCACCATAACCGCGACAATCGATAATGCCATCGAAGCCTTGCAAATCAGCCACTTCACGCGCTTCTTGCCAATGGCAGTGCACACCGATGTCTTCTAACGTATCCGCCAGCGACACCAGCACTTGGCGGTTGTCCAACTGCCCTTCACCCGGCAAATACAGGCCATCTGAAAAACGGCCGGCCAGTTGCGGTTCATGGGCAGCAATATCGGTAGCAGACCAGCGCACAGTCGGGTTTTCCCCTTGATTGGCACGGCTTAAGTGCTGCTGAAAATCGCGCGACAAGGGCTTATCCTGCCCGTGCCACACAATCAGGCTGCCGTTTTCCTGATGGAACACCGGCGTTTTCAGACGGCCTGTAATATCGCGCCACAAATCCATGCTTTGTCGCCCGAGCGACACCACCAACGGCGTGGCTTCCACCGATTCGGCCAAAGGCGCCAACATAGCCGCCGCCACATAAGCCGCCGCCTGCTCACCCGTGCGCGTACCCTTATCAAACAGCGACACTTCAAAGCCTTGCTGCGCCAAACCCCATGCGGTGAAACGGCCGCACAAGCCGCCGCCCAATACTGCGATGTGTTTCATCTTTTGCTCTTTATTGGATTGAAAAATGACTATATGGCATTGTAAACAATTTAATGATGCGGATAAAGGCCGTCTGAATGAATTTTGAAGTGTATCAAGGGATTTATGGAAACAGTATCTGTAAGATTGATTGAGCTATGATTGAAGATTGATGTTATTTTAAAGATTGCGCTTCATGGCCGCGCGGCCACCTACTTGTTCTTTGCTTCGCCAAAGAAAAGTAGGCAAAAGAAAGGCGACCGCAGTTGCAGGTCCGCCCTTTGGGGCGAACTTCCCTCACTACGCAGGATTTTGGCAGCAGGCTCGAACTCGCTGCCTTTGGGCAGCTCAAACACCGAGCCTTTTATCCTGCCAAAACCCTACTCCGTTCGGCTGCGCCAACGGATTAACTGTAGGCTCTAGAAGTTTCTGCCAAGCAAAATTTGATTATCTGACATACTGCATTAATCACCCTTACCGCATTCTAGAAATTTCAACCTGCTAACCCTTTCAGACGGCCTGTTTTCTTTGCTATGATAACCCTTTCCCCTTCCCACTCACCCACCATCATGAACCTGCTCGACACCGCACGCCGCTATTCTCCGTTTCTCGCCCGTAATTTGGATTCAGGCCGTCTGAACGCGGACGTTTTTCAGCCCATGCTGCACAAAGTTTTAAGCATGGAAGATTTCCAAGCCTTTGCCGATTGGGACAAAATCCGCGCCGATGAAAATGAAGAAGAATTGGCCAAGCAGTTGCGCGAATTGCGCCGCTATGTGGTATCGCAAATCATTGTGCGTGATGTGAACCGTTTGAGTGATTTAGAGGAAGTCACACGCACGATTACGCTGTTTGCCGATTTTGCCATCAATATGACGTTGGATTTTTCCTATGCCTATTATCAAGATATGTATGGCACGCCCATCGGCCGCTATACGGGTGAGCCGCAGCATTTGAGCGTGGTGGCAATGGGCAAGGCTGGTGGTTATGAGTTGAACGTGTCGTCCGACATTGATTTGATTTTCGTGTATCCGGAATCGGGCTCTACCGACGGCAAACGCGACCGCGACAATCAGGAATTTTTCACGCGCGTGGGCAAGAAGCTGATTGCGCTGTTGAACGATGTCACCGCCGACGGCTGGGTGTTCCGCGTCGATATGCGTTTGCGGCCGGACGGCGATTCGGGCGCATTGGTGTTGAGCGAAACCGCCTTGGAGCAATATTTGATTCAGCAGGGGCGTGAATGGGAGCGTTATGCGTGGTGCAAAGGCCGTGTGGTTACACCTTATCCGAATGATATTAAAGGTTTAATCCGCCCGTTTGTGTTCCGCAAATATTTGGACTACAACGCCTACAGCGCCATGCGCAGCCTGCATCGCCAAATCCGCAACGAAGTGAGCAAAAAAGGCTTGGCGGATAACGTGAAACTCGGCGCGGGTGGCATCCGTGAAGTCGAATTTATCGCGCAGATTTTCCAAATGATACGCGGCGGTCAAATGCGCGCGCTGCAATTGAAAGGCACGCAGGAAACGCTGCTGAAGCTGGAAGAATTGGGCATTATCCCGAGCGAACAAGTTGCCACGCTGCTGGAAGCCTACCGCTTTTTGCGCGATGTCGAACACCGCCTGCAATATTGGGAAGACCAGCAAACGCAAACCCTGCCGACCACGCCCGAGCAACAGCAATTGCTGGCCGAAAGCATGGGTTTTGCCGATTACGCCGCTTTTTCAGACGGCCTCAACCAACACCGCAGCCGCGTGAACGCTTTGTTTAACGAGATTTTGAGCGATTCCGAAAGCGAAATCGACGAAAGCAACCACGAATGGCTGTGGGCTTGGCAGGAAACACCCGATGAAGACGAACGCACCCAACGCCTAAACGAACACGGTTTCCATGCCGACAGCGTGGCCGCCCGCCTCGACCAATTGCGCGGCAGCCACAAATACCGCCATTTGTCGGCACAAGCCCAGCCGCGTTTCGATGCGATGGTACCCGCCTTTATGCAGGCCGCCGCCGCGCAACCCAACCCCACAGATACCTTTATGCGCCTGATGGATTTTTTAGAAAACATCAGCCGCCGCTCGGCTTATCTCGCCTTTCTCAACGAACATCCGCAAACTCTGCAGCAACTGGCTGAAATCATGAGCCAAAGCTCGTGGGTGGCCGCCTATCTCACGCAATACCCGATTCTGCTCGACGAGCTGATTAGCACCCAACTGCTCGAAACCGATTTCGACTGGACTAAGCTGGCCACCGAGCTTTCAGACGGCCTCAACAACTGCAAACACGATACCGAAGCGCAAATGGACATTCTGCGCCATTTCCAACACGCCCAGCTATTCCGTTTGGCGGTGCAGGATTTGGCCGGATTGTGGACAATTGAAGCCCTCTCCGACGAACTCTCCGCGCTGGCCGACACCGTGATTGCCGCCGCGCTGCCGTTTGTTTGGGCAGATATGCCGAAAAAACACCGCGACACACCGCAATTTGCCGTCATCAGCTATGGCAAACTTGGCGGCAAAGAATTGGGCTACACCTCGGATTTAGACTTGGTCTATCTGTTTGACGACAACGACCCCGACGCGCAAGACGTGTATATCCGCTTTGCCCGCCGCCTGACCAACTGGCTCTCCACCCCCACCGGCGCGGGCACACTCTACGATGTCGATGTGCGCCTGCGCCCCAACGGCGACAGTGGTTTTCTCGCCCAAAGTGTGGCCGCGTTTGAAAAATACCAACGCGAAAACGCTTGGACATGGGAACACCAATCCCTCACCCGCGCCCGCTTTATCTGCGGCATGCCTGAGATTCAGACGGCCTTTGACCGCATCCGCGCCGATATACTCACCACCGAACGCGACACCGCCAAGCTGGCAGGCGAAATCATCGACATGCGCGAAAAAATGTTCCCCACCCATCCGACTGCCGACAGCAACGTCAAATACGCGCGCGGCGGCGTGGTCGATGTCGAATTCATCGTGCAATACCTGATTTTGGCACACGCCCACCAACACCCCGAATTGCTCGACAACTACGGCAACATCGCCCTATTAAACATCGCCGCCGACTGCGGTTTAATAGACAAACAACTGGCCGAACAAAGCCGCACCGCCTACCGCTTCTACCGCCAACAGCAGCACAACACCAAGCTGCGCGATGTCGGCAAAGTGGAAGTGAATGATGTTTTGCTGGGGCATTATGAAAGTGTTCGGAAGCTGTGGTTGGAAGTGTTTGAGGAAGAAGCGAAACAGGGGTAAAGGCCGTCTGAAAGGGCTAATTTCCCCGTTAACAAACAACATTAGGTTGAGGATTCTGCAAAACCCGTCCGAATACCAGAATATACATAACCGCCGTCATTCCCGCGCAGGCGGGAATCCATTTTCAAGCATGGCAAGCTGTTGAATAAAATGGGTTTCTTAGATTTTACAATGGATTCCCGCCTACGCGGGAATGACGGCAGGTTTGTTTTTTATCGATAGTCACGAAGTTTTGCAAAGGTTTCAAGGCTTATTGGTTCCAACTAAGCCTTCCCAACCATAAAAGGCCGTCTGAAAAATACCTTTTCAGACGGCCTTTCATCATCACTTCAACCCCGCTTACGCGTTCAGCAAGCTTTCGTCCAAAGTCAAATCTTCATTCTTATTCACAGCCACTTTGCGCGCCAACACGTTTTCGGCAATGCCTTGCGCTTCGGTGAGCGAGTGCATTTGGTAAGTGCCGCATTGGTATTCGTTCAATTCCGGAATTTTGCTTTGGTCTTGCACGTTCAACACATCGTTCATCGAGGCCAGCCATGCATCCGCCACTTGGCTTTCAGACGGCGTGCCAATAAGGCTCATGTAGAAACCGGTGCGGCAGCCCATCGGCGAAATATCGATGATTTCGACATCATCGCTGTTCAAATGGTCGCGCATGAAACCGGCAAACAAATGCTCCAGTGTGTGAATGCCTTTTTCCGGCAAAATTTCTTCATTCGGAATGCAGAAACGCAGGTCGAACACGGTAATAGTGTCGCCTTTCGGAGTGGTCATGGTTTTGGCCACGCGCACGGCAGGGGCGTGCATGCGGGTGTGGTCAACTTTGAAGCTGTCTAATAAAGGCATGGTTTTTCCTTAAATGTTGGTATCTGAAATAATAGAATCAGGCAATCGGTTTTACAAGGCCGCCACGGCAACGTCTTCGCCCGAAGCCGCGCTCAAGGCATCGTTTAACACGGCGAAAAATTCGCTGTTGTCGCGGGTGGACAACCATTGGCCGTCTTTTTCGGTGAAGTGGTAGCCGCCGCTTTTGGCCGCAATCCACAATTCCTGATTGGGCGTGTGGCGGTTGACGATAATCTGCGTGCCGTCGTCGGCTTCGATGGTTAATACGTTTCCGGCAAACTGGCAGTCGAAATCCCAGCCGTTTTCATCGATTTGGTCTTCGATGTGGTTGAACAATTCTTCCGTGTGGCGGATAAATTCACTCTCGGTCATCATGGCTTTTTGTGTGTTTTTTGTTTAAGATACTCAATCTTGCCACATTCACGCTCAACACGAAAGTTTTCCCATGAAATCCTGCGTATTTTTATCGGTTGCGGCAGCGGTTTTGCTGTCGGCCTGCGGTTACAAAGGCGATTTGTATTTGCCCAAGGAAGGCGACAAAGCGCGTTTCGGCGTGATTCAAACCGGCCTCGAATTCAACCGCAACTCCAAAGAACCAACCACCCAATCACCAGATTAAACGATTATGACACTTTATTGCGAACAAGTCCCCCACACTCATTTGGCCGAAGAATTCGGCACCCCACTGTATGTGTACAGCCAAGCCGCGCTGACTGAAGCGTTTGGTGCCTACACTTCTGCCTTTGCCGCACTCGACCCGCTGATTTGCTATGCGGTCAAAGCCAACGGTAATTTAAGCATCATCAAACACTTTGCCGCGCTTGGCAGCGGCTTCGACATCGTCTCCGGCGGCGAGCTGGCGCGCGTGTTGGCGGCCGGCGGCGATGCCTCGAAAGTGATTTTTTCCGGTGTCGGCAAAAGTGAAGCCGAAATCGAATTTGCCCTGAATGCCGGCGTGAAATGCTTCAATATGGAAAGCATTCCCGAAATCGACCGTATTCAAAAAGTGGCCGCCAAACTCGACACCACCGCGCCTGTCTCATTGCGCGTCAATCCCGATGTTGACCCCAAAACCCACCCCTACATTTCCACCGGCCTGAAAGCCAACAAATTCGGCATCGCCTACGCCGACGCCTTGGCCGCCTATCAACACGCTGCCAAACAGCCGAATCTGAAAATCGTCGGCATCGATTGCCACATCGGTTCGCAACTGACCGATTTAAGCCCGCTGGTTGAAGCCTGCGAGCGCATTTTGCTGCTGGTCGATACTTTGGCCGAACACGGCATTGTGTTGGAACACTTAGACTTAGGCGGCGGCGTGGGCATCGTGTATAAAGACGAAAACGTGCCGGATTTGGCTGCCTATGCCGCCGAAGTCCACCAACGCTTGGCCGGCCGCAACTTGAAGCTGATTCTCGAACCCGGCCGCAGCTTGGTTGGCAACGCCGGCACCCTGCTCACACGCGTGGAATTTGTCAAAACCGGAGAAGAGAAAAACTTCGTGATGGTCGATGCCGCCATGAACGACCTCATGCGCCCCGCCCTGTACGACGCTTATCACCACATTGAAAACGTCGAGCAAAAAGACATCGCCCCGTTTACCGCCGACATCGTCGGCCCGATTTGCGAAACCGGCGATTTCCTCGGCCAAAACCGCCAAATCGCCTGCGAAGCGGGTGACTTGTTGGCCGTGCGCAGCGCAGGCGCATACGGTGCGAGCATGGCCAGCAACTACAACGCCCGCAACCGCGCGGCGGAAGTACTGGTCAACGGCAGCGAAGCCAAACTTATCCGCCAACGCGAAACCTTAGAGCAACAAATGGCCAACGAATTGGCGTGTTTGTAAGAATTTAATGTTTGCAAACGAGCAGGCCGTCTGAAAGTGACATTCCACTTTCAGACGGCCTGAGATTTTTGCAAAACTCAATTTAAGCTAAGAAACCTATGCTCGTCATTCCCGCGCAGGCGGGAATCCAGAACGTCAAATTACTGAAATAGTTGAATAATCCTGAGACCGATATGTCTGGATTCCCGCCTACGCGGGAATGACGGTTTAAAGATTCCTAAAAATTTAAGAGTTTTGCAAATTTCTCGGCCTTTTAATCAGCTTCAAAACATCAACTTAATAATGCGGCGGAATCTCATCGCGCAAACTGTATTCCTCGCGCTCGCCGTTCGTGCCTTTATCCTGCATTTTCTGATACAGCACCCGCATTTGCGCTTGCTGCAAATCCAGCGTTTGCTGCATTTTGGCGATGGTATCGCTCAAGCTGGCAATCAGATCGTCTTGTAAGGCCGTCTGAATCTCCAGCTCGATGATACGGTTTTCCAAGTCTTCCATCACAACACCATGGCGGCAATCCAGCCGGCAATCATCAGCGGGATGTTGTAGTGGATAAAGGTCGGCACCACCGAATCGCGGATGTGGTCATGTTGGCCATCGACATTCAAGCCCATGGTCGGACCAAGCGTGGAATCGGATGCGGGCGAACCGGCATCACCCAGCGCACCGGCAGTACCAATCAAGGCGATGGTCGCCAGCGGCGAGAAGCCCAAGCTCATGCACAACGGCACATAAATCGCGGAAATAATCGGCAAGGTTGAAAACGATGAACCGATACCCATGGTCACCAGCAAGCCGACCACCAACATGGCAAACGCGGCCATGCCTTTGCTGCCGCCGAATGCGGCCATGCTGCCGTCAACCAGCGGTTGAATGTCGCCGGTGGCTTTCATCACGGCGGCGAAACCTTGTGCGGCAATCATCACGAAGCCGATCATCGCCATCATTTTAATGCCCGCGCCGAACACATCATTGGCATCGCTGCGTTTCACCACGCCCAAGGTCATGAATACGGCAAAGCCCAACATCGCGCCCAGCAGCAAAGCATCGTTGTAAATCAACTGAATGGCGAAACACACGGCAATCGCCACGGCTGCTACCAAGCTGCGGTAAGACGACGGCTCAGGCTGCTTGGTGCTGGCATCGTTGTTGTCGGTATCGATTTGGCTGTTTTGATACACACGCGGTTTGCGGTAGTGAATAAACGCCAACACCAAGCCGCTGACCATGCCCAAAGCCGGAATTGCCATCGCCTGAATCACGCTCAAACCATCGGTGTTCAAACCGGCAGATTTAATATTGCTCAACAAGATCTCGTTCAAGAAAATCGCGCCGAAACCATACGGCAGGAACATATACGTCGTCACCAAACCAAAGGTAATCACACAAGCCACCAAACGGCGGTCGACTTGCAAGCGGTTAAACACCAGCAACAGCGGCGGCACAATCATCGGAATGAAGGCAATGTGAATCGGCACCACGTTTTGGCTCATGATGCCCATTACCAGCAACACCATCAGCAAGATCCATTTAACCGAGCTGCCACTGCGGTTGACCTGATCCGGCACGCCGCCGTTATTCAGCTTGCGCACCACCGCACCAGCCAATTGCTGCGGCAAGCCCGAATGGGTAATCGCCATCGCAAATGCGCCCAACATGGCATACGACAGCGCAATTTTCGCACCGCCGGCCAAACCGTTTTGGAACACGGTAATAATGCCCTCTTGCGACACCGCACCAGCCGCATCTTTCAAATCGGCCAGCGGCATACCGGCAATCAAACCGCCGATAAACGCGCCAATCACCAAACTCAGCACCACGTGCACCCTGGCCAGCGACAACGCCAGCATCACCACTACTGCAATTACAACGGCATTCATGCCTTTTCTCCGTTTTGTTGTAAAGAAACAGCTTCTTGATGGAACATCAAAAAGAAAACGGTATCATAACATAAATTTACATCGGCATAACATACACGGCAACAAAATGCCAAGCAAAACAAAGGCCGTCTGAAATTTCAGACGGCCTTTGTGTTTAACAACTCATCAGGTGGCCCAACCATTAATCCCAATCGCGGTGATGGCGGCGGTGTTTGGCATATTTTTTGTGTTTTTTATGCTTTTTGTTGGATACTTTGTAATGGCGGTAGCCACGGTTTTCTTTTTGATCCATTTTTTTGTTGTGGTAGGCATAAGCATTACCGGCCAAACCACCGGCTGCGGCACCCAGCAACATGCTTTGGCCATCGCCACCCAAAGCACCGGTCAATGCTGCACCGGCCACTGCACCAACCACCGTGGCTTTGGTTTGATTCGATGTGCCTCGCGCGTGTACGGCAGTGCTTGGCAACACCAACGCTGCCGACATCAATGCCACGGCACAATATTTTTTGTATGAAGTCATATTCGGCCTCCTTCTGCTCGGCCATTTTTCATCATACATACGATAATGAATGTATGCGTATTATGACCATTTCTAGCCGATTCGTTCTTATGGATTCGGCAAAAGCAGGTAAACCTCGGTAAACCGTATTAATCGGAAATATTCACCTGATGTGACTTTCAGACGGCCTAAAATTATTGTGGCCATTGGCCTAAGGTAATGCGGTCGAGTCCGGCCAAATCTTGCAAAGTGTTCACTTCAGCAAACCCTTTCTCCATCAAGATTTCCCGCGCCGCCAAGCCCTGATTGTAGCCGTGTTCCAACAGCAGCCAGCCGCCTTGCTTCAAATATTGCGGCGCACCTGCAGCCAATTCGCGGATGCAGCTGAGGCCGTCTGAAAAATCGGTTAACGCAGTTGGCGGCTCGAAACGCAAATCGCCTTGTTGCAAATGCTCGTCTTCTGCTTCGATATAAGGCGGATTCGACACAATCACATCATAGCTATGCGGTTCAGACGGCCTATCCACGTCAAACCATGAGCCTAAAGCAAACTCTACCGCCGCGCCCAAATCCTGCGCATTGCTTTGCGCGGTTTGCAACGCACCGCTACTGATGTCGGAAGCGCGCACCTTGGCATCCGGCCGTTCCAGCGCAATGATAACGGCAATCGCACCGCTGCCGGTGCCCAAGTCCCACACCTTGCCGCCTTGCGGCAAACGCGCCATCACTGCTTCGACCAAATGCTCGGTTTCAGGGCGAGGGATCAAGACATGCTGATTGACCGCAAACATGCGGCCGTAAAATTCGCGTTCACCCAAAATATAGGCCATCGGCTCGCCGTTCAGACGGCGTTGCGCCACCGCGTCCAATTTCACTGCGGTTTCAGACGGCATTTCGGCATCGCCTTGCGTAATCAACTGCACGCGCGAATAGCCGGTGATGTATTGCAGCAACATCCGCGCTTCATTTTTCGGCAGCGCAGATTGGCGCAACCATTGCTCTAAAGTCATTTCAGACGGCCTTTTCGTTGAATTGCTGCCATTATATCAGCGTTAAACTTTGATAAACGGTATTAAATAGCAGATATTCGGTTTACTGGCGCAATAAACCGTGTTTTAATGTCGGCATAAAATAATTTTGGGGCTTAGGAAGCAAAATCATCAAAAAACCTGATAAGCTCCTAATATGAAACTAAAAAATAAGTATCAAAAGTTCAGCAAAATTTCAGAGCAAAAGTTT
>NZ_PDBT02000053.1:0-17804 GCF_002551535.2 Neisseria sp. N95_16 | reverse complement strand
CTGTTGTGCTTTTCGGTAACAGTAGGTTCCGTTGACGGAATGCCGTCTGATTTCCCGACTGACGGTGGCGGGATGACAACCGATGTTCTGTGCGATTTGGTTTAGGGGTAGGTTGCGGTAATGTCTGGAAATGTAGTATCTTTGGTGTGAGGTCAGTTGTGTGTAGGCCATATTGCAATCTTTCTTGTCAGGAAAGGCAGTATACTACCGCATACTGGCCTTTTCTGTTATTGGAAATTGCACTTGTTAGGCGAATGTAAGGGCCTTTTACAGCGGATTAATTGACTTCGTTAGCGTATTGCTCAGCAGTCAGCAAGCCGTCTAAATCAGCCGGATTAGCCGGTTTGATTTTGAAGAACCAGCCTTCGCCGTATGGATCGCTGTTGGCGGTTTCCGGCGCGCTTGGCAAATCATCGTTGACAGCCACGATTTCACCGGCAATCGGTGCGTACACGTCAGATGCGGCTTTCACCGATTCCACTACACCTGCTTGCTCTTCAGCCGCCAATTTCGCGCCGACTTCAGGCAACTCGATAAACACGATGTCGCCCAACAATTCTTGCGCGTGATGGGTGATGCCGACCGTTACCGTGCCGTCGGCTTCGGTGCGCAACCATTCGTGGCTGGCGACGTATTTCAATTCTGCTGGGATATTGCTCATTTTGTGTTCTCCAAAAGTAGGTTAGATTAAACTCTGACATTATTTTTCACATTTTCCGGTCGCTTCGTTGTAGCTGCCGCCCTGATCCAAACAACGGTCTTTGGCATCGCAGCCGACTAAATTCAAGCATACCGAAAAAATCAGTAAAAAAATGATATTTTGTTTCACTTATTGTGCTTCCATCATTGTTCAGACGGCTTCACTCATCATTAGGCCGTCTGAAACTTAATCAGTCAAATTGTTTTTGGCCATTGCGTACAAACGGCAGTTTCAATACGCGTACATCCACTTCCTTGCCGCGAATCAACACTTTAGCCGCTTCGCCGTCAAAATCTTTCGGCAAGCGGGCGATGGCGATGGATTGTTTCAGGCTTGGGGAAAACACGCCGCTGGTAGTGATGCCGTTGCCTTTGTCGGTGACCACTTCCATGCCTGCGCGCAACACGCCGCCTTTATCCAGCAGCAGGCCAACTTGTTTCACCGCCACGCCTTTTTCTTTCAGCGCAACCACGGCGACCTTGCCGACAAAATCGCGGGCTTCGTCTTTTAAATCCACCGTCCAGCTCATGCCGGCTTCGAGCGGGCTGGTGTCGTCGTCCATGTCGTTGCCGTACAGGTTCATGCCTGCTTCCATGCGCAAGGTGTCGCGCGCACCCAAACCGCAAGGCTGCACGCCTGCCGCTTGCAGGGCTTTGAAAAATTCAGATGCTTCGGTTGCCGGTAAAATCACTTCCACGCCGTCTTCGCCGGTATAGCCGGTGCGGGCAACAAACCAATTACCGCCGAAATTGTGGCCTTGGAATGGTTTGAGCGCGTTTACCTGCTCCGCCCATTCGGGTTTGACGGTCAATAATTTCTCAACCGCTTTCGGGCCTTGCACCGCCAGCATCGCCAAATCGGTGCGCGGCGTTAAGTTTACGCCGAAGGCTTGGCCGATTTTTTGGAATTGGGCGCTGTCTTTTTCGCGGGTCGCGCCGTTGGACACAATACGGTATTGCGTTTCGGCTTCATTCATGCGGTAAACGATTAAGTCATCGATAACGCCGCCGTTGTCGTTCAACAAAGCAGAATATAAGGCTTTGCCGACAAAGGCTAATTTATCGACATCGTTGGCCAATAATTTGCGGAAAAAGGCTTTCGCTTGCTCGCCGGCCACATCGGTAACCAGCATATGGGATACGTCGAACATACCGGCATCGGTGCGCACGGCTTCGTGTTCGGCGATTTGCGAACCATAATTCACAGGCAATTCCCAGCCGGCAAAATCAACCAGCTTGCCGCCTGCTTCGATATGGTTTTGATGAAAAGGGGTGATGTTGGGGGCAGTCATATCAAGTTCTCCAGTATATTAGCGCCATCGCACGTTGCTGTTTTTATCTGCGCGTATGACCCTATCTGTCCTTGAACCTGAGATTTTCGGCGCCGTGTCGTTTCGACCGCAATCTGCTCATTGCGCGCCATTTGGCAACGGGTGTCTGAATGGTGGTTCAGACGGCCTTCTCCCCTTCGGTGGGCATGATGCAATATCGTGCCGCTCTCCAGATGTTTTATTTCAACGAGCAGTCCTTTTACCTGAGCGATTTAAGGGCATCTGCGCCTTCGGTGGCTGCCGGTAGTTGAATCAGCAGCGCTCTCCTGCACGTTTTTTGATTATGGCGTGATTCTTTTTTCGGGGCAAGCATTCTTTGGGATTATTTTTATGCAACCTATTAACAATAAAATATTAATAGCATGATTAAATTAATTTTGCCCGATTTGCGGTTTTTAACACAGATTATTTTTGTAAAGATTCTTTTATTGAACTATTGTATGTTAAGTTTATTTAGCTTAAGATTATAAAAAAACTGTTATCCTTCATTTTTTTTAACACGCAGGCCACACGAATAAAGGGAGATAATAAATGGCTCAAATCACTTTGGATAAAACAGACCTTAAAATTTTACAGGTTTTGCAGGAAAACGGCCGCCTGACCAATGTCGAGCTTTCCGAACGTGTTGCCCTCTCTCCTTCTCCGTGTTTACGCCGTCTGAAACAATTAGAAGATGCCGGCATCATTCGCAAATATGCGGCTTTATTGTCGCCGGTTGCCGTTGAATTAGGCTTGCAGGCATTTATCCGCGTTTCCATCAGCAAAGCGGCTGATGCACGTGATGATTTTTCGCAAGCAGTGCAAAACTGGCCGGAAGTGTTGAGCTGCTTTGCGCTGACCGGTGAAACCGATTACCTGCTGCATGCCTTTTTCACCGATATGAACGCGTTCTCTCATTTCGTTTTGGATACTTTATTGTCACACCACGGCGTGCAAGATGCGCAATCGAGCTTTGTGTTGAAAGAAATCAAAAATACCACCGCCCTGCCGCTGTCGCATTTGCAACAAGACTAATTTTTGCACCCATACAACAGGTCGTCTGAAACTCATTCAGACGGCCTGATTATTTGCTATAATTGAGAATTACTCTTATATAAGCATGGTCTAAATGAACACGCCCAACACCGAAACCGTTATCGACCACACCAAGCAATGGCTGGAAAAAGCCGTGATTGGTTTAAACCTCTGCCCATTTGCCAAAGCGCCGTATGTCAAAGACCGCGTGCGCATTGCGGTCAGCGAAGCCAAGCATTTAGATGGCTTTTTAGAAGATTTAGACCGTGAGTTGCAGCGTTTGGGCGATACTTCTGCTGAAGAATTGGAAACCACTTTATTGGTGCACCCAACCTTATTCGGCGATTTTTTGCTGTTTAACGACATGCTCGACATTGCCGATGAAGCGGTGGCGGACAATCAATTAGAAGGCGTGATTCAGATTGCGCCGTTTCACCCTGATTTTCAGTTTGCCGACACCGAAGCAGACGACATCAGCAACTACACCAACCGCTCACCTTACCCGACGCTGCATTTGATTCGTGAAGACAGCATCGCCAAAGCAGCCGAAGCGTTTCCCGATGCGGCGGCGATTTTCGAACGCAATATCGCTTTATTGGAAGACATGGGGCATAAAGGCTGGAAACAATTGGATATCCCGCGCTGCCCGTTTCACCAACCTGAATCACACTCATGATTATCCGTTATATTTATTGGCTTTGCGGCGCGCTGGCCTTGGCTTTGGGCGTGCTCGGTATTTTTCTGCCCATTTTGCCGACCACGCCTTTTGTGTTGCTGGCGGCGGCTTGCTGGGCAAAAGCCTCGCCGCGTTTTCACCGATGGCTGCATCAGCATCGCTACTTCGGCCCGATGGTGCAAAACTGGGAACGCAACCGCGCCGTGCCGCGCAAGGCCAAAATATTGGCCGTGAGCATGATGACTTTTTCCTGCCTGTTTTTATTCTGGCAATTCCCCGAACGTTGGTGGATTGGCGCCATTTCCGCCACCTTTTGCGCCTGCGTGGCTATTTGGATGATTCGCTTGCCGGAAGCATAAAATCGGCCTGTTTTTCAGACGGCCTTATGCTGGCTTCTTGCAAAAAAGTGTTAAATGCAATTTAACAATCTTTTTTGATAGTATTTTATTATTTAGTTAACATTTCATTAAATCGCTGTTTTAAAGAATTTTTCTCTCCATGCCAACCGAATTGGGCAATATCACAAAAATCTTTTAGCAGATTTGTTTGATTCAGACTAATACTTTAGTCTAGTTTCTGGCACTATTTTCCTTTACAATCGTTTGCGACAAGCTTACTTAAAGCTTAACGTGCAGTGTCGTGCTGTTCAGACGGCCTGAAGTTTTACCACGATAAGAAAAAGGAAACATATGCGCCTACCTCTTTTCTCCCTACCTATGCTGATGATGCCGGCGTTTGCTCAAGCCGCCAACTTCAGCGGCGACTCACTGAGTCTGCTTTGGGGTTTACCCTTTGCAGCCATTCTGCTCTCCATCGCCTTAGGTCCTTTAATGATGCCGAAAATTTGGCATCATCATTTCGGTAAAATCACCGCCTTTTGGACGGTGCTCTTTCTGGTTCCTTTCGTGCTTTATTTCGGCTTTACGGCAGGTATTCAAGTCGTGGCACACGCCATGGTGGAAGAATATATCCCGTTTATCCTGTTGCTGTTTGCGCTGTACACCATTTCAGGCGGTATTTTGGTATGGGGCAACTTGCAAGGCTCGGCTAAGCTTAACACCACCCTGCTCGCCATCGGTACTGTATTGGCATCAGTAATGGGCACCACCGGTGCCGCCATGTTGCTGATTCGCCCGCTGTTGAAAGCCAATGACAACCGCAAACATAAAGTCCACGTGGTTGTATTCTTCATTTTCTTGGTGGCCAACATCGGCGGCGGCCTGACCCCATTGGGTGACCCGCCTTTGTTCTTAGGCTTCTTAAAGGGTGTTGACTTTATGTGGACCGTAGTACACATGTTCCCACCTGTGCTCATCAGCGTGGTGATTCTGTTGGCCGTGTTCTACTTCCTCGACCGTCACCTGTATTCTAAAGAAGACGAAATCGTGCCGCATGATCCGTCACCGGACAGCAAGCTGCAAATTTTCGGTAAAGTGAATTTTATTTTGCTGTTGGGCGTGGTCGGTGCTGTATTGATGTCGGGCATTTGGAAACCGGATCACCCTGGTTTTGAAATCTTCGGCAGCCATTACTTATTGCCAAACTTAGTGCGCGATGTGATTCTGCTGTCTTTGGCGGTGATTTCATTGCTCATCACACCGAAACAAGTGCGTGCCGGTAATGAATTCAACTGGGAACCGATTGCCGAAGTGGGCAAACTGTTTGCCGGTATCTTCATCACCATCGCACCGGTATTGGCGATTTTGAAAGCCGGTGAAAACGGCGCCTTGCGCGGCGTGGTATCCATGGTACACAACGCTGCCGGCGAGCCGCTCAACACCATGTATTTCTGGATGACCGGCGTGTTATCCGGCTTTTTGGATAACGCCCCGACCTACCTCGTGTTCTTCAACATGGCAGGCGGCGACGCGCAATCTTTGATGACCGGCCCGCTGTTCCACACCCTTCTGGCTATCTCTATGGGTTCGGTATTCATGGGTGCCCTTACCTACATCGGTAACGCGCCAAACTTCATGGTCAAAGCCATCGCCGAACAACGCGGCGTAAAAATGCCGAGCTTCTTTGGCTATATGGTATGGTCGTTTGGTATCCTGTCGCCATTGTTTATCCTGCACACGCTGATTTTCTTCGTGTATGAGATTTTGTAAGGCGTAACAATCATCAAGGCCGTCTGAAAGGATTTTCTTTCAGACGGCCTTTTTTATAACCTAACCGTTTACAGCGTATCGGCAATTTCTTTCAGCATTTCAAATGATTTGGCCTGTTTGGCTTCATCGTAAATATAGTTCAAGGCCATAATCTCGTCTGCCTGAACGCGCGCTTGCAGGTTGAGCAGTTGTTCGCGCACGCTCTCTTTGCTGCCGACGATGTCTTCGTCCAGCATTTGTTTCACGGCGAATTCTTGGTCGTAGCTCCATACGGTTGACATATCGGCTACCGGCGGTTGCAGCGGCTTCATCTGGCCACTGACCACGCCTAAAAACTGCTGTTGTTGCGAGGTATGTAGCAAATGCGCTTCATCATCGGTGTCGGCAACGATGATGTTGACGCAGATGATGACTTCGGGTTTGTCGAGGTATTTCGATGGTTTGAAACCGTTGCGGTAAATTTGCACCGCCATTTCCATCATGCGCGGGGCGAAGTGGCTGGCAAACACATACGGCATACTGAGTTCGGCGGCGAGATAGGCGCTTTCGGTGCTGGAGCCAAGGATATAGAGCGGCACGTTTTTATCCATCGCCAAATAGGCTTTGACGTAGCCTTGCTCGTCTGCGCTGCCGAAATAGCGTTGGATGGTTTGGATGTCGTGCGGGAAATTCATTGACACGTCTTGCGCGTTGCGGCGCAAGGCCAAAGCGGTGCGTGGGTCGGTGCCTGGGGCGCGGCCGACGCCTAAGTCGATGCGATCGCCGTACATGGTCGCCAAGGTGCCGTATTGTTCGGCCACGGCCAGCGGGCTGTGGTTGGGCAGCATCACGCCGCCGGTGCCGACGCGGATGGTTTGCGTGTTAGCCAAAGTGTGGCCGACCAGCAATTGCGTGGCGGAACTGAGCAGATTGGGCATATTGTGGTGTTCGGCAATCCAATAGCGTTCGTAGCCAAGACGCTCGGCGGTCTGCGCTAGCGTCACCATAGATTCGATGGCTTGTTTTTGGGTTTGGCCTTCGCGTAAAGGCACCAAGTTGAGCATGGAGAGTTTGAGCATAATCGTTCCTGATTGGGTGTGGTTGTTTCAATATATATAAGCAAATAAGGCCGTCTGAAAAATTATCAATGCTTTTTCAGACAGCGTTGATGAATAAAGTGTATTTGTCACGCAAGCGGACAACGCAAACGCTTGCTAAATCAACATTCACGCGTGTATCTTTTCATGATTGAATAAAATCATGGCTGCCATAAATATGTGCTAAGGCCGCCTGAATCTTTCAGACGGCCTGTGTTAAAATCCCCTGTCTTTTTCTTTGACCGCTTGTGATGAAACCGAATGCTTCTTTCTGGTCGACTTTGCCGCTGTTGGTGTTGCCGCCGCTGTTTTGGGCGGGTAATTTCGTGGTCGGACGGGCGGTGCGCGGCGATATTCCGCCCTTGAGTTTGTCGTTTGGCCGCTGGGTGATTGCGCTGGTGGTGATTCTGCCGTTTGCGTGGAAATATATGCGCCGCGACCTGCCTTTATACAAGCAATATCCGGCCAAAATCGTGGCGGTATCGCTGGCGGGTGTGGCGTCGTTCAACACTTTAGTTTATATGGGTTTGCACCACACAACCACCACCAATGCGCTGCTGCTTAATTCTTGTATTCCCGTGCTGATTATGTTTTTCGGCGTGCTGTTTTACCGCCAAACACTGCTGCCCGCGCAAATCGGTGGCTTGCTGCTGTCGATGTTGGGCGTGTTGAGCATTATTCTGCACGGTAAATGGGGCAACTTATTGGCCATGCAGTTTAATTCGGGCGATTTGATTGTGTTTGCGGCGATGATTTGCTGGGCGCTTTATACCTTGTGGATGAAAATGCTGCCCGCCGAAATCAACCGCATCGGCCTGATGGCGGTGCAAATCATCATCGGCTTAATGGCTTTAACGCCATTGTGGCTGTGGGAAACGGCTTCAGGTGCGGAAATTGTGTTCAGCCTTTCCGCCTTACTCGCTTTGGCCTATGTCGGCTTGTTTCCTTCGGTGGCGGCTTATCTGCTCTACACGATGGCGGTAGAAAAAGTCGGGCCGGTGCGCACTGGTTTATCGGTGCATTTGATTCCGGTGTTCGGCGTGTTGCTGTCTGTGCTATTTTTGAGCGAAACGCTTCACACTTACCATCTTATCGGCATTGCGCTGATTGCTTGCGGGCTGGTGTTATCCAACCGGAAAGCATGATGAAAACAAGCAAAGAATTTTGCAAAACTCAATTTGAATCAAGAAAACTATGCTCGTCATTCCCGCGTAGGCGGGAATGACGGTTTAAAAACTTCTGAAAATTGACGAGTTTTGCCAAGGTCTCTTGCCGTCTGAAATCATTTCCCCTTTCAGACGGCCTTTTGTTAGTTTGTTTTAAATTGTCAACAAAAGTACGCTGATTTTTTGTTACAATACCGCCCACTACGATGATTTGCATAATTAAAGGATCAACATGAAAGTAGCTGTTGTCGATTACGGCATGGGCAATTTGCACTCGGTGCTGAAATCCGTGCAGGCCGCGCAAAAATTAGCCGGTTTGCAAGCCGATATTTTTCTGACCGACCAGCCGGATGAAGTCTTTGCCGCCGACAAAATCATTTTTCCCGGCCAAGGTGCCATGCCCGACTGCATGAGCGCGTTACAGCAAAGCGGCTTGGGCGAAGCGGTTTCAGACGGCCTGAAAAATAAACCGTTTTTCGGCATTTGCGTCGGCGCGCAATTGTTGTTCGACCACAGCGAAGAAGGCGACACCGCCGGTTTGGGCTGGTTTGCCGGCGGCGTGAAACGCTTTGCCGCCAACCGCCACGATACCAACGGCGACAAATTGAAAGTGCCGCACATGGGCTGGAATGCCGTGCGCCAAACTCAAAACCATCCTTTGTTTGCCGACATCGCGCAAGACACGCGCTTTTACTTTGTGCACAGCTATTATTTCGCACCGCAAAACAACGACATCGTGTTGGGCACCAGCGAATATCCGCAGGAATTTGCCTGCATTGTCGGCAAAGATAATGTCTTCGCCACCCAATTCCACACCGAAAAAAGCCACGACGGCGGCTTGCTGCTGTTGCGCAATTTCTTAAACTGGCAGCCGTAACGATTCTGTGCGAAACAAAGCGTGTCGCAGGCCGCTTAGGTGTGCTAAAATTCGCTAAATTGTGTAAAATGATTTGCACATCATGATTCTATTTTTCAGACGGCCTCTATCACAGGCCATCTGAAACCTACTTTGGAAAAATTATGTTACTTATTCCTGCAATCGATTTAAAAGACGGCCAATGCGTACGCCTGAAACAAGGCTTGATGGATCAGGCAACCGTGTTTTCTGACACACCGGCGCAAACTGCCGAACATTGGTTCAAACAAGGCGCGCGCCGTCTGCATTTGGTGGATCTAAACGGCGCGTTTGCGGGCGAGCCGAAAAACTTCCCGGCGATTAAAGAAATCTTGGCCGCCGTGGCGCAACACATTCCCGTGCAATTGGGCGGCGGCATCCGCGATTTGGCCACCATCGAAAAATATCTGGATTTGGGTTTGACCGATGTCATCATCGGCACCGCTGCAGTGAAAAATCCTGAGTTCGTACGCGAAGCCTGCAAAGCCTTCCCCGGCCAAATCATCGTCGGTTTGGATGCCAAAGAAGGCATGGTGGCGATTGACGGCTGGGCGACCGTGACTGAACACCATGTGATTGATTTGGCCAAACAATTTGAAGACGACGGCGTCAACAGCATCATCTACACCGACATCGGCCGCGACGGCATGATGAGCGGCGTGAACATTGAAGCCACCGTCAAGCTCGCCGAATCAATTAAGATTCCCGTGATTGCCTCCGGCGGCCTGACCGATTTGAACGACATCCGCGCCTTGTGTGCGGTCGAAAAAAACGGCGTAACCGGTGCGATTACCGGCCGTGCGATTTACGAAGGCAGCATTGACTTTGCCGAAGCGCAAAAGCTGGCCGATTCGCTGGCTTAATCTGTTTTCAACCATATTTTATTCAGGGCGCGCCTGTGTTTCACTGCCGCCCTGCCACACTTGATTGCTTTGCCACGATATAAAACCAACAGGCAAAGCAGTTTATTGAATCATTAAGGGGTTACACATGCTGGAAGCATTCGTCTTAGGCTTTTGGTTGATTTGGTCTGCCGACCGCGACATTTATCCGCTGACAGAAAGTCTGTGGTTCACCATTTTGGCTGTGATTATGCGCCAACTGACCGCTTTTGCCATACCGGAAATTGACGGCTATTGGGCGGCGCTCAACGGTGCATTATGGGCGTATGTCGCCGTCGTTTTCATGATCGTCAACCGTTTCAGCACCAGCTTTATGACCACCATGCTCATGGCGGCAGCCGCGGGCGTTGGTTATTTCCAATTGCTGCAATATCTGCCCGATTGGGTCAACGGCTGGCTAAGTTAAACACAGGCCGTCTGAAAGACTGAATCAATCTTTCAGACGGCCTCAAACCTGTTGCACACACCGCAACCGCTTTTTCTTGATGGGAACCCTTTCAATGGCATTGGCAAAACGCATTATCCCCTGCTTAGACGTCGACAACGGCCGCGTGGTCAAAGGCGTCAACTTTCTCGGCCTGCGCGATGCTGGCAACCCGATTGACGTCGCCAAACGCTACAACGATGAAGGCGCCGACGAGCTGACCTTTCTCGACATCACCGCCTCTTCCGACAACCGCGACACCATTTTGCATGTGATTGAAGAAGTGGCATCGCAAGTGTTCATTCCACTCACCGTCGGCGGCGGCGTGCGCTCGGTGGCTGATGTGCGCCGTCTGCTCAATGCCGGTGCGGATAAAGCCAGCATCAATACCGCAGCCGTGACCAACCCTGATTTGGTCAACGAAGCCAGCGGCTTTTTCGGCTCGCAAGCGATTGTGGTGGCCATCGATGCCAAAGCGGTCAATCCAGAAAACACCCGTTGGGAAATTTTCACCCACGGCGGCCGCAAACCCACCGGCTTGGATGCAGTGGAATGGGCGGTGGAAATGCAAAAACGTGGCGCCGGCGAAATCCTACTCACCAGCATGGATCGCGATGGCACCAAAATCGGCTTCAACCTGCCGCTTACCCGCGCCATTTCCGAAGCAGTCGATATTCCGGTGATTGCCTCCGGCGGCGTGGGCAATGTACAGCACTTAATTGATGGCGTGAAAGAAGGCAAAGCCGATGCAGTGCTGGCAGCGAGTATTTTCCACTTCGGCGAAGTCAGCATTCACGAAGCCAAATTGGCGATGCAAGCAGCAGGAATTGAAGTGCGACTCTAAAGTTTCAGACGGCCTGCCGGTATATTGCCAACAGGCCGTCTGAATACATTCTACCCAAGCAAACATCCTGAATACCATGCCGTCTGAAACCTAACACACACCACGCTTATGGAAATCGATTTCACCTTAGGGCAATATTTGCTCATCGGCATTTTGGGCATCGTCGCTGGTATCATCAACATGATGGCGGGCGGCGGCTCAAACCTGATTTTGCCGGTGTTGATGATGTTCGGCGTACCGGCCGATGTTGCCAATGGCACCAACCGCGTCGGCGTGTTGCTGCAATCTGTCTCCGGCACTCATGGTTTTCACAAGGCGGGTAAGCTGCCAACCGAAGATTTGCGCGGCATTATGGTACCGATGATGTTCGGGGGCGTGGCCGGCGCCTTGTTTGCTTCTTTTGCGCCCGTAGATATTTTGAAGCCCTTGTTATTGCTGACCATGCTCGGCGTGGCAGCGGTGGTGGCATTCAAGCCAAATCTATTGCTGCACGAGCCGGGGACGCAGCCGATTCGGGTTGCCGACAAACCTAATTCGCGTTACGCTTTGTTTCTGGTCGGCATGTACGGCGGCTTTGTGCAAGCGGCGGCAGGCTTTTTGCTGTTGCCCGCTTTGGCCGGTTTGCTGAAATATGATTTAGTGCGCGCCAATGCGCTGAAAGTCTGCTGCACGCTGGGCTTCACTGCTGTGGCCTTGGCGATTTTCGTGGCGCGTAGCCAAGTGATGTGGGACGTGGGTTTGGTGCTGGCTTTATCCAGCGCATTGGGCGCACGTTTGGGCGTGAAAACCGCCATCAAGCTGCAACCCGAAACCCTGCGCAAAATCTTATTTGCCATGACTTTGGCTGCCGTAGTATTGGCCTTTTTGAAATAATTTTTTAGGCCGTCTGAAAACTTGTTATCTACTTTTGATTACCTTTCAGACGGCCTGTCAGGATATTCCGACATGAACACAGACACCCTACTTTCCGCCGTCAAATTCGATGAAAAAGGCTTAGTGTGCGCCATCGCGCAAGATTGGCAAAGCGGCCGCGTGTTGATGGTGGCGTGGATGAACGCCGAAGCAGTCGCCAAAACCGCCGAAACCGGTTTTGCCCACTATTACAGTCGCAGCCGCCAAAAGCAATGGATGAAAGGCGAAGAATCCGGCCACACACAAAAAGTACACGAGCTGCGCTTGGATTGCGATGGCGATGCGATTGTGATGCTGATTGAGCAACACGGCGGCATTGCCTGCCATACCGGCCGCGAAAGCTGCTTCTACCAGAAATGGGACGGCAGCCAATGGCAAACCGTCGATGCCGTGTTGAAAGATGAAAACGAGATTTACGGCCACAGCCATTCTTAATCTCATCCCGCAGACATTTAAAGCCTTTCAGGCCGTCTGAAAATTTTCAGACGGCCTACCCAGCGAACGGAATCTTTATGAGCAACAATGTATTAAGCGAAATTCAAAACGTGATTGACTCGCGCAAAGGTCAAAATCCTGAAGAATCTTATGTCGCCCAGCTTTTTTACAAAGGTGAAGACAAAATTCTGAAAAAAGTCATCGAAGAAGCAGGCGAAGTGTTGATGGCATCGAAAGACGGCGAAGCAGAACACTTGGTTTACGAAACCGCCGATTTGTGGTTTCACAGCATGGTTTTGCTGGCGCACCACGGTTTGCGCGTCGAAGATGTGATTGCCGAACTTGCGCGCCGTCAAGGTTTATCGGGATTGGTGGAAAAAGCCGCTCGCACAGACCAGTGAAACTGTATTACAATCAGCCCTATTCGATTTCATGCCGTCTGAAAGTTCAGACGGCCGCATTGGAGTGATACCCGTGAGCGACTGCATTTTCTGTAAAATCGTGGATAAACAAATCCCTTCCGCCAGCGTCTATGAAGATGCCGATATGTTGTGCTTCAAAGACATCAACCCGTCTGCACCCGTGCATCTGCTGCTGATTCCCAAAGTGCATTTCGACTCGCTGGCACACGCCCAAGCCGAGCATGAAACATTGTTGGGCAAAATGATGCTGAAAGTGCCGCAAATTGCACAAGAAGCGGGTTTGACCAACGGTTTCAAAACCTTAATCAACACCGGAAAAGGCGGCGGACAGGAAGTTTTCCACCTGCACATCCACATCATGGGCACGCCGGCCTAATTATCGGCACGACCGAATTTAACCATTTCAAAAATCAAAGGAACTTACCATGGGTAGCTTTTCTATCTGGCACTGGATTATCGTATTGGTCATCGTAGTTTTGGTGTTTGGCACTAAGAAACTGCGCAACGTCGGCAAAGATTTGGGCGGCGCGGTACACGACTTTAAAAAAGGTTTGAACGAAGGCGACGAAAAAGCCAACAAAGACGAAGTCATCGAACACAAAAAAGAAGAAGACAAAGTCTAATCCATGTTTGATTTCGGTTTAAGCGAACTCCTGCTGCTCGGCGTGATTGCGCTGATTGTGCTGGGGCCCGAGCGTCTGCCCAAAGCTGCGCGTACTGCCGGCCAATTGGTCGGCAAGCTGCAGCGTTTGGTCAGCAACGTGAAGCAGGAACTCAGCGTGCAAGTTGAGCTGGAAGAGCTGCGCAAGGCCAAGCAGGAATTTGAATCGGCAGCGGATCAGTTGCGCAATGAAATGAAGGAAGTCAGCAACGAAGCGCAAAGCAGTCTGAATAGCATTTCAGACGGCCTCAAGCCTTGGGAACGACTGCCTGAACAACGTGTGCCTGATGATTTCAAAGTCGATGAAAACGGCATTTTGCTGCCCGAAATCAAAGATGATAAGGTCAATCCAAACGCCGAACCGATTGAATTTTTAGACGAAAACGGCCAACCGATTGCGCCACCGACACCCGATATTGCCGAAGCCACGCAAGACGCTGAAGCACATGATGCCGATCAATTGTGGCGCGATTACCTGACTTCGGCCAACACGTCATACCAAGCGCCGGAAGTCAGCTATGTGGAAACCACGCCTACCTATTCTCTCGGCATGCACACCGCCACCCTGCGCAAACAAGCCATGCAACGCAAACGCGATATGCGTCCGAAATTCCGCGCCAAACCGAAACTTCGTGTCCGTAAAAAGTGAGTAAACGGTGTCTGATACGCCCATCCAACCATCCGAACCTACGACCCAGCCCTTAATCGAGCATCTGCTCGAGCTGCGCCGCCGCCTGATGTGGATCATCATCGGCCTGTTGATCTGCTTTTTAGCACTGATGCCGTTTTCGCAAACCCTGTATTCGTTTGTCGCGCAGCCGCTGATGGCCAGCCTGCCCAAAGACACCAGCATGATTGCCACCGATGTGATTGCGCCGTTTTTCGTACCGGTGAAAGTCACCTTGATGGCGGCTTTTTTGGTGTCGCTACCGCATACGCTGTATCAGGTTTGGGCATTTGTTGCACCGGCGCTGTATCAAAATGAAAAACGCTTGATTACGCCTTTGGTGCTGTCGAGCTTTATCCTGTTTTTCGTCGGCATGGCCTTTGCTTATTATTTGGTCTTTCCGGTGATTTTCCAATTTTTGGCCAGCGTGACCCCTGTCGGCGTGAACATGGCGACCGACATCGACAAATATTTGTCGTTTATTTTAGGCATGTTTGTCGCGTTCGGCACCACTTTTGAAGTGCCGGTGGTGGTGGTCTTATTGGCGCGCATGGGTATTGTCGATACGGCGCAACTCAAGCTCGCGCGCCCTTATGTGATTGTCGGCGCGTTTGTGATTGCCGCCATCATCACGCCGCCGGATGTGATTTCGCAAATCCTGCTCGCCGTGCCGCTGATTATTTTGTATGAAGCAGGCATCTGGTTCAGCCGTTTTACCAAACCGATTGAACGCGAAAACTCAGACGACGAAGCGCAACCGCCTGCCCAAGTTTGAGGCATCGTTCCCATTTATTGATAGGCCGTCTGAAAGTAAACCATGGAACTTTCAGACGGCCTTTTACGGTCTGATGGCAGGTTGAGACTTTTGTAAAACTCAATTTGAACCAAGAAAACTATGTCCGTCATTCCCGCGCAGGCGGGAATCTCGAACTTCAAATTACTGAAATAGTTAGTTAAAGATTCCTGAAGCTGATAGGTCTGGATTCCCGCCTGCGCGGGAATGACGATCTAAAGATTGCTAAAAATTGACGATTTTTGCAAAGGTCTCAGGTTGTATAACACATTACCTGCCGCTTTAAAGTGATAAAAACATGAAAAATTCTGCCAAACATTGGTCTTATTACGCCGCTTCTGCCAGCTTGATTGCGCTGATTATCATCTGCGTGGCTTGGGAATTGTGGATTGCGCCGCTGCGCCCGGGCGGTTCGTGGCTGGCCTTGAAAGCCCTGCCCTTGTGTCTCCCGCTGGCCGGTATTTTAAAAGGCAAGGTGTACACCTACCAATACAGCTGCATGCTGATTTTGATTTATTTTGCCGAAGCCTTTATGCGGATGTTTGATGCCGTACCGGCCAGCCGTGTATGCGCGGCCTTGGCGGCGGTGTGCTGCGTGATATTTTTCATTGCCTGCCTGTTTTTTATTAAAGACGCACAACGAAAGGCGGTGGCTTAATGTATCAGCGTTTTTCAGACGGCCTCAATAGCGAATGGCATACCCGCCTGCTGCCGGTATGGCTGGCCTTTTTGTGGACCGGCATTGCTCCGTTTCTGTCGCTTTACCGTATCGGCCCTTTATCCAGTTTTTATCTGGAAGCCGCTTCGCTACTGGGAGCGGTGGTATTTGTGTTGGCGACGGCATGCTACGGCTTGCTCAACGTACGCCTTTCCACCGCCAGCGTGACATTTTTGATACTGGCCGCCTTTTGGTGGCTGCAAGCGCGTGTATTGGATTTGACCTACCCTGGCATGAGCGACATGGTGGTGTGGACGTTTGTGATTCTGGCCTTAATGGCATGGGCAGTGCGCGGCTGGGTGGCAGAATACGGGCAAGAGCGCATTGTTACCGTGTTCGCATGGTCGCTTTTGTTCGGTGCATTGATTCAGGCCACCATCGCTTTTATGCAGTTTAAAGGCTGGGCAGGCGCGGAAATATTCAAAGGCATTTTGGCCTATGGCGGCAGCAACAATGTCAGCGGCCAACTCGGCCAGCGCAACCATCTCGGCCACTATCTGATGTGGGGCCTGTTGTGCGCCGCTTATTTGTGGGCAATGCGCAAAATACCGAACTGGCTGGGCATGGTGTTGGTGATATTGCTGACCGGCATTCTCGGCTTAGTCAACTCGCGCACTATTCTCGCTTACGTGATCGGCGTGGGCATCTTGTTGCCATTTTGGCGCATCGCCGCCGGTCGTGAAGCCAACCGTTTGGTTGGGATTATCGCGTTTGCACTCGCCTGTGTGGTAGTGTTTCAATTTTCTATGGGCATGCTGCTCGAATTATTCAGCAATGCCAATTACGAAACCGCGGTTAAACGTGCTGCCAACAGCGGCTTTGAAGGCTCTGCCCGCGAAACCGAATGGCATAAAGCTTGGATTGCCTTTCAATCCGCCCCATGGCTTGGTCATGGCTGGAATGGCTATGCCTTACAAGGCTTCTTAATACATGCCGAACTCAAACACTATAGCAACAATATTCTCGGCGTGTTGTTTACCCATTCCCATAATATTGTATTGCAACTCTTGGTCGAAGTCGGCATCGTCGGCACCCTACTGGTAGCATTGAGCCTACTGGCAGCCGTTTGGCGCATGCTGGTACGTCCGTATCACGCTGCTTCCTTATTGCTCTTGGCTTTGATGACGGTATCCCTGTGCCACAGCATGTTGGAATACCCGCTTTGGTATATTTATTTTCTGGTGCCGTTCGGCTTGATGGTTTCGCTGTCGCCTGCACGCTATCAAGATATTTCATACGGCCCTGTCGCAGCCAAACGCCGCAATTATGTCGGGGGCTTGGCAGCCATTTTACTGATTGGCGGCATTTTGAATCTGGGCTGGGCCTACACCGATTTAGTTGATTACAGCCGCCGGCCTAAAACCGAAGCCGCAACTGAAGCCAGCCGTAAAATCGAGGGGCTCAAACGCATCGCCGAGCAGCAGCCCATGCTACGTTACTACGCAGAATTGAGCCTCACACGCCGTGCCGACCCGACCGATCCGATGATTCAACCTTGGGCAGAACAAGCCGCGCTGAATGCGCTCACCTACCGCCCTTACGCCAACGCACATCAAGTCGGCCTTTACCGCTACCGCAAAGGCGAAACCCAAGCCGGTGCACAATGGATGCAGGCCATGTATTATTACTTTCCGTATATGATGTCGTTTTACGAAAGCAAAATCCGTGCGCACCAAGCATTCGAACCGTTATTGCCAACACTGTTATCAGCCTGCCAAACCTTCCAAGCAGACCCAAAACACAGCACGGCCAAACCTTGCAGCAAAGCAAAATAATCGGCATATTCCCTTTTCAGACGGCCTTACATTCGCCTAACAAGTGCAATTTCCAATAACAGAAAAGGCCAGTATGCGGTAGTATACTGCCTTTCCTGACAAGAAAGATTGCAATATGGCCTACACACAACTGACCTCACACCAAAGATACTACATTTCCAGACATTACCGCAACCTACCCCTAAACCAAATCGCACAGAACATCGGTTGTCATCCCGCCACCGTCAGTCGGGAAATCAGACGGCATTCCGTCAACGGAACCTACTGTTACCGAAAAGCACAACAG
>NZ_PDBT02000052.1:0-18080 GCF_002551535.2 Neisseria sp. N95_16 | reverse complement strand
ACGGAGTTTAGGTTTAACCACCGGCATGAAGATTTAGGTAAAATATTAATGAAGATGCTTCGAAATAACCCAATTTAATATTTTTGCTTCCTAAGCCCCTAGGGAATTACGGAAGGTAAAGTCAAACTCTGCATATTGGCCATATTACATATTCCAAGAGTTCATTGCGGAGCAAAAGTATTCGAAATCGACGAAGTCGGCGTATTTGTCGAAGCTGAACCAATTTGGACTGATTTTGGTGGATTTAGGCTATAAACACCAAGATGAGACATTGGTAAGTCTGCAAGTTTTTAAAAAGACACTTGTTGAGTATCACAAGCTATTGTTAAAAACGACAGGTAGAAACGGTGTTATCAATCCGAGCCTAAATTTATATGTTTCGGCTTGGAATATGTTTGGAAGATGGTATGCTACTTCACATTCTCAGCACAGTTACTGCTTCTCAGCATGCAGAACCTTTAAAGTGCATCCTAAGCTTCCGTGTATGATACAGCTTGATAAGTTGATATGGCTTGAGCCTGAGGATTTGGAGTGTTATCAGGCAATGAGGCAGTGGTGCATAATCGATTTATTCTGCACAGCAGCATTGCGAGTGAACGAACTGGTTGGAATACGGGTTCGTCATGTTGATTTTGTTGGCCAATCTATTGTATTGGATGAGCGGTTTCTAAACCCACGACGGATCTATTTAGATAAAAAATCCATTGAGTATTTGGGAATCTATATACGTTTATTGAGCCAAAGAATAGGGCCTTCACTTTTCTCCGATGAGACATACCTATTTGCAGGTAAAAGAGGGCATATGTTATCTGCGAATGAGTTATACAGAATTACTTATTCACTTACCTCTCAAGTTTTTGGATTTCATATCAAACCTCATATGCTGAGGTCTGCTTGTGGGAGGAGGTTGTTTTTCAAATGTCGTGATGCCCGTCTCACTCAAGAATTCATGGGGTATAAATCGGTTGAAACCATCCAAAAGTATTATGCGGTTGATTTGGAGAGACTTATCGAATCACTCCGGCTTCATCCACGTTATTCAGTCAAACCAAAAATAGGAAAGAGGCCGTCTGAATAGTATTCAGGTGACCTTTCCATTTTATTGTTAAAGGTATTTTTCAGATATTTCGCTTGAAGGAATACCATATAGGCGCTGCTTGATATAGGGACTAAAAGCCAATAAGGAGACAGTACAATCGGGCTACACAAATAAAATAAGATACTGAGCCAGATGATGCCGCTGCGCCAATATTTTGCTCGATGGTAAATGCCGGCGCTTTCGCGCGAAGCATTCTCTTGCCGAATCCGTCGCATGACGAGGCCGTCTATCAGAGCCAAAATATAGAGAAGAGCAGCCAAGCCGATAAATAGGCAAATATTCCCGATGCGTATCGAAATAACCTGTAGGGTCTTATCAAAATGTTTGAGCAAGTCCAGTCGAGGAATCAGGTAATTTTTGAACCGATAGCCGAAATCTGATTCAGATTGCGCAGCCAAGGCTTTGTTTACTTGGGTCCACTCGAAGAAGACTGTGCTTAAGGTACGATAGGATGTTCTGGAAACAGTGATGTTCAGTTTTTCAGACGGCCTATCCTGCCACAGTATTGGCTGATTATGATTGATGTGCTCCAAACGCGCTAATTCTTGCTCTAATAAATCGGGAGTTTGCAGATAGTTTTGTGTTACAAGAGAAAGCCCAAAAATAATCAATACAATCAGAAATACCGTGTAAATTGCTTTAAATGGTGAAAGCAGAAATTTCAAAGGCAGCGAGTTCATGTACCAGCCGCTAGATTTAGCCGACATAGGATACCCCCTCTACAAATGCCTCCTCATCAGTGGATGGTGAGCTTAAACGGTAGGATGCACGCATCGCGACAGCGATATCAGTGATATGACTTGGAATAAGTTTGGCCTCATCAGGGTCTGTTTTGGGTAGTGGGAGCCGGAGTTTATAAAGTTGCCCGCCCTCAATCAATGCAAATGCCTGCCCTTTGGGCAATTGCGTTAAATCTGCAACCGTGAGCATCGGTACGGTTTCAGAGCCAATCCGATCTTCATTTCCACTACCGAAATCCTCATGGCTATCGGGGAAAGCCACATCATTTGCTCTGGAGACCAACGTGCTGGTCATGACTTTGACTTCAGGCAGCTGATTGGTCAGCATTTCGGCTGTTTCGGCCGTCTTGACGCGCAACATAATCATGGTATTAAGGTTACCGCCAATTTGGCTCGCTTTGGCAGGAGAACCTATTTTTGCCTCCACGTCTTTCCATGTTTGGGTATAAACGGTGACCTGATAACCTGCGCCGCCTGCTTTGTTCAGCAACGGGATAAATTCATCACCAATCAGTTCGTTAAATTCATCTGCATGGATAGCAATCTTGCGTTTGCCTGTAGTGCCGCTTTGGCCAAAGCCATGGCCATGTTTGTAGATTTGCCCAGCCAGTGATGTAAGGTCTGCAAACATGGCATTGCCAACTGCACCGGCTACCTCTGCATCAGAGAGTGAATCTAAGCCGATATAAACCACAGCGTTGCTTTCAATTACTTTGCGCCAGTCCATAATCGGGCGGGGATCCAGCAAGTCGGTGGTATCCGGGCTAATCAGTTTGGCGACATCGCCGGTTGTCAGTTTTTCCAGGAGCGGGTAGAGCGAGCTGACAAGTTTTTCAAAGTAGGAGCGGTCATTGGATAAAATGCCGCCTAAGGCATCAATCAAAGGTTCATTGTGCTGTTTTGCTTTCAGGAACGAACCCAGTTTGATGGTGTCCAGATTACGACCGGTTTTAACGGCCGTTTTCGCTTCCGATTCCGGCAATGAGAAATCATTAAATTCATTCAGCCATCCGGGATAATTTTTATCTAAAATCAAGCGGAAATAATCCCCGGCCAGCTGATCGACGTTGGCGGCAGCTTTATAGATGTTTTCGTAATTCGGTTTGATGGAGAGTCCTTCCATCGTTTTGGTTAAAACGTTTACGAAACGCCATACAAAGTCTCTAAAGGCGGCGGATTGGCCTTCGCTGGGCAGTTGGTTGGCAATACGGGTGGCTACCTCGGTGATACGGCCATAGTCGCTGATGGGGTTGTAGCGGCAACTGTGTTCAGGGAATCCGAGATGAAACATATAGAAAGGCCGGCCTGCTTTTTGGGCTTCCACATACATGCGAATCATTAAATCCGCATCACCCTTGGGGTCAAATGCGATGGTGACATCGCCCCGGGCAATGTCTTGAACCAGCATGGTCTCGCAAAGTCGGGTTTTACCGACTCGTGTCGTACCCAAGACGACTTTGTGGCCGACACGCTCACCTAAGTCTTCCCAAATATCGTGCTCATCGATTTCGATACCGTGTAGTTCTGGCGATCCACCGACAGGCGGCAATGGCGCAACAGGATTCCACCAAGCATTTTGGCGGGTGAATCGTGTCAGCCAATTTGTCCCAGGTGTTTCAATTTCATATTTTCTGGCCATGCGATATAGCGCAGATGGCTTGAGTAAATGCTGATTTTCCGGCTGACGTACCATAAAAAGACGTTGTGTATGGGTTTGCGTCCATCGGAATCCCTTACCGAGGTACAGAGCCTTGTCTGATACTGGGATTTCATCTGCAGTAAGTGCATAGTAAGGCAGATTTCTGATGTTTTTGCGGTATTTCATAATCCGCTTTGCCGCAAAAGCCCGTTTGCATGCTAAACCGCCACAAAACAGCATCCCCCCATAAGTAACTGGGTGCGGCATAGGTAAGGCTGCCAAAACGGCTGTTGCTGAGGTATATGCGGCTACGCTGACCCATTCGTATGGGGCGCGATAAATGTTTTCAGGATATTGCGCAGTACTCATTCTTTCTCCAAATTCAACAGGTTTGCATCATTTTCTAATGCGATTTCGGTATTGTTGGCTGGCCTGGAGCTAGGCTGGATAATATGTTTGATATTGTGTTCAGGAATCAGGTAACAATAAAACAGACGTTTATTGCTGCCATTGGTCGTCATTGTGCGGAATAAGGCGCTTCGCTTGGTACGCTCATGCAAACGTAGTGCTTCAAATCCTTTTTGAGCAAGAGGACCGAAGCTCTCGGTGTCGGCCTTGTTGAATACCCCGCCGGCGTAGTCTCTAAAAATCACAGGAGAAACCAATAGCATCCCTCGGTCGATAAAATGGACAGGAGATCCAGGTTGATTGGTAGAGATTGTTCCGTCGGCTAACCCGTTACCGAGCCAATGGATAAACTGGATGCCCCTTTGCCGTGCTTCCAGTTTCTTTTCCTCTATCGCAGGAATGGCGGTTTCGGTTTTCTCCGATTTTGAACGAAGTTCATGCTCTGCCATACTGCCCTCGAGTTCGATTATGTCCTTGGTTGCAGGAATGGTTTCCAAGGTAGGCGTTTTGGCAATCTTTACAGGTCTTGGCGTGCTGTTAGGTACGGATTGCCGGTCATGGATGATTTCCCGAATCCCTGCTTGTGCTGTGTCTTCTTGGGGCAGGTGAGATGAATCTGCATTTTTCGGCACGGAGACTGCGTCAGGCTGTTCAGTAGTAAACAACTGATTCAGTAAGGCTCTGCTGGATTGCTTTTTGGCCTTCGGCTCGTTTTTCTCCTTACTCGGAGAAGTTGAAGGTACTGCCTTGGCTATCTGAATAGTATTGGGGGCAGGGGTATCTTCTACGATGGAAACCTCACTCTTGTCCGATAGTGTTGGGGGATTAACTGGGGCAGATTCCGCTTGTTCACTATCTAGACTCTCAGTTTTTTGTTCTGGGATTAAGTCAAATTTAGACAGTAAGCCGTCTATACCTGAAGCAGCTTCCTGGCGACCGGTATGATTTTGGATGGCCGGCTCAGATAGATTGGCAGGCAACGTTTCAACGTCCACTTTAGCTTCCTCCTCTGCAATGGGTACTTCTTTCTCACTGAGGAAGTTGAAAGGAGGGTGTGTCCGTTGAGCATTTTTTTCTGACTCTTCCCGAGCTGACGGTTTTTCTGTCTCATTGGGGGCATCTGCTTGGACAGGTTTGCCTGCCAGCACCTTCAGACGGCCTTTAAATTCTTCAGGGAATTTCCCATCTGGATAAAGAATGGCTGCTTTGAAGCATAGAACACTAAAGTTGGTCGAAATTTGTTGGCCATCACCACGGGTAAAACACACTTCGATATTGGATACGGCTTTATATGGGTCTGAAGCTGGGATGATTGCGCCATATTCATATAGGGTATCGAAAATGCGCTGGTTATCTGAAGGAAATGATGGTGCGGCCCGATGCTGGTTCGCTCTCAGATATTGGCGGACATAATCGGGGACATTTTTGGCCATGATGTAAATCAAGTCGTCTTTGCGGAACAAATCGCCGCCGGCGGCGATGGCCACGCTGAAATAGGCACCACGATCGGCCAACATTTCCCGGAGTGTTTCCATAAGGGTTTCAATCAATGGAGTACGTTTTGCAGATGCAAAACGTTGCCGGCTGCCTGATTTGAGATCACGAGAAACGGAAGTCATGTCAGAACGGGTAATGATTTCCTGTAAAGGGCTTCCGTTTTTTTGTCCACTTAAGTAATTACGCAGTTCAATCATCAAATTAGGGTCAGTTTCTGCAATCCATCTGCGGACGTGTGCGGGAACCAGGCTTTGAAAAAATGCCCACGCAATTTCAGCGTGTGTACTGTAATTGGATTTAGTTTCAGGAAAATTGACACGATAGTATTTCCGACCACTGTCGGCCATCGATCCTGTATCAGGCAGCCATACGGTTTTATTCTGGTCGGCTGCATCTGCATACAGTTCGATTTCAAAACCGGTCATCGTTTTACCTACATCATGCAGTATGGCGGCGCACATGATGCCGTAACGCCATACTGCGGTTTTTCTGGCGATATCTTCGGTTTTTGCATTGGGTGGCCAAGATTGTGATGTCGACGCAATGAGTGCCAAGCAGGCAACGTCAAGGGTGTGTTTGGCCAAGCCGCCATCACCAGCATGGTGATGTGATTCAGATGCAGGGAGACGCTGTACAAATTCAATATAGCGATGGAGAAATGGTAGGGCATCTTTATGCCAGTTTTCGTTAGATAGACCCAGATTATTTTTAATGTTGGCAATTAACGGAGATAGGTCGAGCGTGTTAATCAATTGCTCTGCATTCAGCACCAGAAACCGATCGCCGCTGATTTGGGGCCAATCGGTTTCTGGTGCTGAAGCTTCATCCTGGCTATTGGATTGATTTCTCAGTAAATAGGCAACAGATAATGCTCCTGCGGAAAGGGAGCAAATAAGTAACGTCTCAAGCAGCATCGTTATTTGGAGCAGGTTGAAAGTTTAGTAAGGTTTCCAGCCAAGCTTTAACTGAAGCAGCATCAGTATGTGGTTCATCCACAATCAGCTGGTTCGGGGATTTCATATTGTGCCGGAGAATAAATTGAGTCAGGGTTTCCTGAGTGGAATCCCACATATCGGAACCATATTGGGCTCGAAAGAACAGCAGTTCAAAATCCTGAGCCAGAATATTCAATAAATCTTGATCGGTTGCAGATGGATGGACATCGGACAGAAGTTGTACCAGTTTTTCAACCAAGAAAGAGGCGGTATTACTTTCCTCGTCTTCAAATGTCATCAGTTCTAAAAAGCCATCAGCTCGGCTTATCCAATAGACTAACAAACCATTCCAGCCTGCATGGATATTTTCGAATTTTGAGAGCGTAGCTAATAAAACTCGGAAATCAGTCTCATTCATATCATTGTGAGTAGTTGCATTAAGAGAATTTATTCATATATCCAAAAATAAAATTCTTGTCAAAAATCTAATTAAATTCGGATTTTTTATTTAGATTTGTCACAATAATTCTGAAATAAGATATAATCCAAGCCCTTTTGAAAAACAGGTGCTTACAGATTATCTGTAAGCACCTGTTTTACCTTTAAGATTTTCCATTGCCTTTGTGTCTTTAAAATTACCCATTAAAGCTTTCAATTACCCTTAAGGCTTTTATAAAAAAAGACTGTGTGCGTTTTTTAAGCACACAGTCTTTTTGGCTTTTGGGTAAGAGCCTTTACCCTTACGAGTCTTATTTATTTCATGGGCTTGCGTATGGGATATTCTTAATTTCACTGGGTAAATCTTTCATTATACCATCTATTTTTATAATTTGTTAAATCTAAATAAATTCAACTTTTTTATTTAGATTTAACAAATTTATTTTTTTGTGTACGAAAATTAACGCTCGCAAACGAGGCAGCAAAGACATGAGATTAAGGATCTTATTTTTACGAATCGTTTTGCCAGTAACAGTTTTGTTGATTTCAGGACAAGTTCATGCCCATTGCTATCGGGAAGCCGGGCAGCGTTACCGGATAGACCCGACACTCCTGAGAGCCATTGCTTATACGGAAAGCTCGCTGAATCCGGATGTTGAAAGCCATACATCGGATATCGGCTTGATGGGTATCAATCGCTCATGGTTGCCGATACTCAAAACAAAATTCGGCTTAAACGAAGCAGATGTATGGAATCCGTGTACCAACATCCACATCGGGGCATGGATATTGGCCAATAACTACCGGCAGTTCGGTAAAAACTGGAATGCGGTCGGTGCCTATAACGCGGCATGCAAAAAACTGAAAGGTTATGAATGCCAAAAAGCCCGTACTGCCTATAGCAATAAGGTATATCGAAATTGGGAACGATTAAAAAATCAGCCGTTTTAGCAGTCTCTCTGTTTGGTCTCTCTGCCTGTGCGGTTTTTTCTCAGGTAGAGGAGAGCATGTCTGCCGAAGGCCATCAACTGACGGAGTATACGGTAAAGCAGAACGATATCGGCGAGTATGTATTTTGTAAAAATAATGACTGTCCCGTTTGGGAGCGCAAAGAGTTGGCTGAAACCCCGTTTTCAGACGGCCTGTCCGAATTACGTGACGAGCAGTCGGTGAGGGTGTTTTTCAATTTAGGCAGTGCCAAGCTCGGTGCAGAAGCGCGGGGAACGTTGCAAAACGTCCTGCCTAAATTGCAAAACACCAACGTTATTTACTTGCGCGGCTGGGCGGACAGTATTGGCGGTAAAAATACCAAAATCAACCGCCGTCTGGCCAAACAACGTGCGGAGGCCATCCGGACATGGCTTCGTCAAAACGGTGTCACAGTACATATCAGCACGGCATCGAATCCTGCCTGCTGCAACCGGGATGACACCCGTACGGTAGTCATTACCTGGTAAAAGAATGATCGGACGCAATAGTCGGGCGTTATCGACTGATTTTGTGAGCATATAACATGAAAGCAAAATTCTCTGTATGGAAGCAAAAACAAAACGCTGTTAAAACCATGGCTCTTGCCGCTATGAGCACCCTGGCTGCCAATGCCATGGCTGCACAAACCGGCCAAGAGTTCAACGGTATTTCTACCATGTTGTCCGGCTGGTCAACCGGCGGCCTCGGTCTGACCTTGGCGTTGGCTGCATTCATCATCGGCCTAGCAGTCGGCATGATGAAACAAACCATTATGCCGGCAGTTGTCGGCATCGGCGTGGCTTTGGCAGCAACGCTCGGCCCGGGCATTATCCAAGCCATGTTCACTGCAGTAATCTAATCTGAATCATTTCAGGGCAATAGAAAGAAAAGATATGTTGGATTGTCGGGTACCGGTTTCCATTGATGACCCTAAAAAGGCACTGATTTGGGATTTGGATGTTTTTCTGATTTTCATGTCCGGTATCGGTATCGGCATCATTTCCCGACATTTCATCCTTTCTATTGCCCTGTTTTCTTTTTTAGCCTGGCGTTGGGGTAAGCTGAAATCAGGCAAACATCAGTGGTATTTCCTCCATATTTTGTATTGGTATTTACCGATACAGGAGAAAAACAAACGTATCCCTGACACCCACCAGCGTGAGTTTTTAAAATGAAATCAGAAAATCTGCTCAATGAATTAAGTGCACGTACAGGCATTAAAAACATCATCTGGATGTTCCTTGCCTTGTCAGTACTGACCAATTGTCTACTTGCTTTCGTTCTCGCGACGAAAGGCACCATCGTACAAAACACCTTAACACCTCCGGAGATCCGGAAGACTATGTCTGTCTCCAATGTTGCTTTTTCTAAGGAATATTTGGAGGAGATGGCTCCCTACATGGCTTATCTGCTCTTAAACAGTACGCCTCAAACCGTTGACTATCAAAACAGCAAGCTCTTGTTCTATACCGACTATCAATATAAAGACGCGCTGGAAAAGGAACTGAAAGTCAATGCTATCTGGCTTAAGCGCCATAATGCCAGCACCCACTTCACTCCGGTTTCCGCAGCAGCGGACACCAATGACAATACTGTGAATTTAAAAGGAAAGTTTGAAGTTAAGAAAAGCAACCGTATTGTCGAGACGCGTGACCGGGAATTTCTCATTAAATTCAAAAACAACAACGGCACCATCGTGTTAATCGGCATTGATGAGATTTTCAGCCAAAAGCAAAAAGAAAATCCGCTCAATGCGCCTGAAACCAAAGAACTGATTGAAGAAACCGTCACCATTACCAATACGGTTTCTGATTTTAAAGGTGGCAGTAATGAATAAATTCACCCTGATTTTAACAGCCTTGGCGATCCCATCTTTTGCACTAGCAGAGCAGCGTATCCCGGCAACCGAGCAGATTCCGCATGTCGTAGCGGTATCCAAGCGTGATTTAAGCCGCATTGCAATCGAAGGCGGCCGGATTGCCTCGTGGAAATTCATGGATGGTGATCTGGACATCCAAAAAGACAAGCGTACCGGCCAACTGTTTGTCCGCAGTCTGATCGGCCGACCGACCAATCTTTATATCATCAGCGAAGAGGGCAAAACCTATCTGTTGGTTTTGAAACCGTCTGCCAAACACGGGGACAGCATCATCATTGATGAAGCAAATTCAAAACGCAGTGAGGCTGTCTTGCTCGCTTCTCAAAGCGGTCCTATGCCGGTCACCACCAATTCCAGCGAATATGTACGTGCCATCAAGCAGTTAATGACCTCCATCATGAATGGTAGTGGTGCAGATATGGGGATGCGCCGTAGTCAGACCTACCGCACCATTCCGTTATGGAAAAACACGGTATTCGTGCAAACCGGTCAATATACGGCTGCAGATATGCAGGCCTTCAGTTATACCTTGACCAATACCAGCGCATCCGCGATGGAAATTAAAGAACAGGAATTTTACCGCCCCGGTGTTTATGCAGTTGCGGCCAAAAAGCATGTTTTACAGCCGGGTGAGATGACTGAGGTTTACGTCATCGTGAAACTGGGAGGGGATTGATGCGCGTCAATATTAAAAAACCCAAATTAACCCAGGCCAGAAAACGACAGTTGGCCATTGCCGGACTGTCAGCATCCGTTCTGGCGGGCATCGTCGGCAGTGCCGTTTACGTAATTCAATCCGGCAAAGCCACAAACCAAGCCAGGTTGCAACAGCAGACCAAGCAGCAAATCACGGCTACAGGATTTGCCAGTCCTCAAACCGGCATCGGCGAAAACTCGCTCTGGATGGCGGAAGAGGGAGCCAAAGTTACCGATATGGAACGCAAAATCAGCGAGCTGGAATTAAAACTGGCCCGTCAAGAAGAGGCAAAACAGAACCAACAAAGCAATGCCGGTGGTGCAGCCAACGGGCCCGACGGCTTGGGCAAGCCTGGTAGCATCAGCGGCTTGGGCAATAACGGCCAGTTACCGCCGCCCCCGCCAGCCGGAACACTGCCATCGGGCACGCAAACAGCAGGAATCCCGGGCAATACACCTACCGAACGGAAAATCGTTTCCGGCAATATGAATGACCCAGAGCCGGATGCTGCAGGTTCAACTGGCACGGCGGTTGTTGCCGGACAGGCCAACTCTTCAGGCAACCGCGTATCTGAAAACATGCGTGAAGCAGAGTGGGTGCAGTTCAAGACACCCCGCAAGAACATCGAAACAGTAGAGGACGGCGGCAACAACACCGTCAGTCGAGGCAAGTTTCGGGCGCGAGACTCCTATATACCCAGCGGTACCTTTTTCCGATCTGTGCTGTTGGGCGGAGTGGATGCGCCCACCGGGGGTGAAGCACAAAATGCCAGCCCCCACCCCGTTTTAATGCGCGTGACCGATTTCGCGCAATTACCGAACCGCTTCAAATACAACTTCCGGGAATGCTTTATTACCGGGCAAGCTTACGGCGATATTTCGGCTGAACGTGCCTATATCCGCCTGGATAAATTGAGCTGCGTCGGCACAGATGGCCGCGCAATCGATATGCCGGTGAAAGGTTATGTAGCGGGTGAAGACGGCAAAACAGGCGTTCGAGGCAACTTGGTAACCAAACAAGGACAAGTGCTGGCCAATGCACTGTTTGCAGGTGTACTCAGCGGCTTAGGACAGGGGGTTTCCGATGCCTTCAAGGTCACCAGCGATACGGCCTTTGGCTCAACGACTTCAGTACGCGGCAGCGACCAATACAAAGCAGGGGTAGCCAGCGGCTTGGGCAGTGCAGCCGACCGTCTGGCCCAATACTACATCAAACTGGCAGATAAAGTATTCCCTGTAGTGGAGGTCAATGCAGGACGTGAAGTGGATGTCGTTTTGACCCAAGGCATCGAAATCGATACGAGTGAAACTAAGTAAGGTACAGATATGTTGAAAAAAATCATGGCTGCAGCTGCCGCCATCTGTTTATCGCAAGCCACATTTGCCGATGTCGGTACCGTGGAGAAGAAATTACGTAGCTTATATCCTAAAACAGCATTTAGATCGGTCAAACCGACACCGATGGCCTCCATTTACGAAGTAACGATGGGCGACAACATTGCCTATGTTCAGGAAAACGGCCGCTATTTTATTTTTGGCGCACTGTACGACATGCAGGCTCAGAAAGATTTGACCGAGCTTTCGCGTGCAGTGGTAACGCAGCAGGCTTATGCCGATCTGCCGTTTAAAAACGCTATCAAGATTACTAAGGGCAACGGCGGTAAAGGGAAGCGCGAGTTTGTTATTTTTTCCGATCCGGATTGCCCGTTCTGCCGCCGCCTCGAAGAGACCCTGGCAGGCATGACTGATTACACGGTCTACGTTTTCCTGTTTCCGATTAAGTCCTTGCATCCTGAAGCGGTTGCCAAAGCAGAGCATATTTGGTGTGCGAAGGACAAGAAAAAAGCTTGGCACGATTATGTTCTGATGAATCAGGAACCTGCAGTGAAAACCTGTAAAAACCCGGTTGCAGACAATATTGCGTTGGCTGACCGTCTGAAGATACGCGGTACCCCGACCATGATTCACAAGGACGGCCGCCGCACATCGGGGGCTATGCCGCGTGCCCAATTTGAAAAATGGTTGAACGGAGGTTGAACATGAAGCACATCGTATTGGCCGGCCTGTTATTGGCCTTGGGCGGCTGTTCAACCCTCTCCATGTCCGGGTACGGTGGAACGGAACAATTCCGCTGTGGTAACGATTTCGGGCAAGGCGGCGAACCGTACTGTAACTCCATTTCGGAAAACTACGATGCCTCAATAGCCGGCCTGCTTAACAATACCGATATGGCTAAACGAGCAGGGCAACCCTACAGCGAACAGGGTGTACGAACCCTGATGAACACGCCCGGATACGCTTCAGGCACGCCGGTTCGTTCTCAAAACGAGATTGCCCGGATTTGGATTGCCCCATATTTGGATTCAGACGGCGACTTGGTCGATCAAAACTTCACTTATGTGGTACTCAATCAGGGTAAATGGCTGATTGAACACAACCAGCAAAACATTATGGACGAATACCGTCCGGTTCGGTTGCTGGGCGGCCGTCCCGAAGCTCAGAAAAATACCGGCAATACTGCCGGCAGCGGTACAACAGGAAACGACAGGGTGCCGGATGTCGGTGTCAGCCTGAATCTGAAAGACTTAGGCGGAGCGACACCCGCAGCCAATCAGTAGAAAGGTTACAAAATGGGGATGTTTGGCAAGTTCAAACACTGGCTGGCCGGCTCGGATGATGTCGATGCCCTGATGGAGGCTATGCACAACAACCCGGCCGACCCGGCTTTCGAGCACTTGAGCGATTATCTGAACTACGGTGCTTACGACCCGACAACCGAGTTGTTCCTGCTTAAAACAGGTTCGGATAACAAGCCTTTGGGTATGGGATTTACCATTGAGCTGAATCCGTTTCTGGGCGCAGACGACGACCTGGTCGGTAAGCTGGGCAATCTTTATGCCTTGCTGCCCGAAAAAACACCGATACAGGTACAGATTTTCGGATCCCCGGATTTGCGCGACTTTTTGAAAGCCTATGAAACCATACAGAGCAGCCGGGCAGAAGACGATCCGATGCAGCCTGTTTTCCAGACTTTGGCTCAGAAACGCACCGAATATTGGCGCAAAGGCACTCAGGAGTTGCTGGTTAAAAATTCTACCGTCCGGCTGCGCACCTTACGCTGTATTTTGAGCGTCAATTTGGATATCTCTCCTGACAATCCAGCTGAGGTTTCACGTGCTGTCTCATTGCTGGGCCGTATGCGCGATTCGCTGCGTTCGCTGCAAATTTACGATCGCACTTGGACACCGGTTGATTTAAAGGAATGGTGCAGCCTGATGCTCAATCCGAACCGGATGTTTATCGACCTGACCAAGGAGCTTGATCCGGTTTGGGATGAAACCCGTTTTCTGAACGAGCAGATGGTCGAAACACGAACTTCCCTCAAGGTTATGGACAATGGCTCCGGTTTGCGCTTCGGACACAGAGACAATGAAGACTGTGTCATTGCCCGCTGTTATTCCGTCAACCTCTACCCTGAAGAATTCCATTTGGCAGGAATGGGCGCACTGATCGGCGATGCAGTGGACAGCAATATGAGTTACACCTCGCCGTTTTTGATTTCGATGACCATGTTCAAAGAAGAATACGATGTGGCTCAGAATACCATCACGTTGAAAGCCGCGCGTGCCACTCAGACGGCCGAGTCCAAAATGGCAGCCGTGATGCCGCAGGCCATCAAGCAAAAGCGGGACTACGATGTCTGCCTGAGTGCCTTCGGCAAAGGGGGCGGCGGCACCGTCAAGCTGATGCACCAAGTCGTGCTGTGGGAGCGTCCGCAAAACATCAATCTGGCCGAAAGCCAGGCGGAAAGTATCTGGAAATCAGAAGGCTTCGGCCTGTATCGCGACCAATATCTGCAACTGGGATCCTACCTGACCGCGCTGCCCATGGCCACTGACAAAGAAGTGGTGAAGTACCTGAACAGCAAAAAACGCTGGCATACCAAAACCATGACCAATGCCATCTGTATGTCCCCGATTATCGGTGAATGGCACGGCTTGGGCGAGCCGGTTATCGGACTGTTCGGCCGACGCGGCCAGGCAATGGGCATCGACCTGTTCGCCAATCCGGCCGGCAACTATAACTTTGCCATCATCGGCGCTTCCGGGTCGGGCAAATCGTTCTTCGCCAACGAAATTGTCCGCAACTATATGGGGTTGGGCACGCAAATTTGGATTATCGATGTTGGCCGCTCTTACGAAAAGTTCTGTCAGATGATTGGCGGGCAATACATTGAGTTCACCTACGAAGCCAAACTTTGTTTTCCGCCGTTCCAAATGGTTACAGAGATTCACGAAGACATCGAGTTGCTGAAGCTGATTTTCTGTCTGATGGCTTCTCCCTCTGATTCATTGACGGAGCAGCAGGAAGCCAAGTTGCAGCGGATTATCGAAGAGGTATGGTACGAGCACCGTCAGGAAGGCACTGTGGATCATGTGATGGAACGTTGCCTCAACTGTTTGATTACAGGTACCGATGAAAACGGGGTCCCTGGAGAGCGCGATTTGGCCATGGTTGCAGTGGCCGACCAACTTTATGCCTACTCCAGCCAAGGCATCTACGGCCAATACTTCAACGGCACATTGAATGTTGAATTCACCAATGACTTGGTGGTGCTCGAGTTGGAGGAGCTGAAAACCAAACCGGATCTGCAGCAAATCATCATGCAGATGATTATGTACCGCATTATGCAGGCCATGTACCTGTCCCGCAGCCAGTACAAAATCATGATGATTGACGAGGCATGGGCATTACTTGGCGACACCGGCTCAGCCGCCCGTTTCATCGAGGAAGGTTACCGCCGTGTCCGTAAATACAAGGGAGCCTGTGGGACGCTGACCCAAGGTGCCAATGACTATTACAAGACCAAAGCAGCCGAAGCAGCTTTGGAGAATGCAGACTTTGTCTTCCACATGCGTACCGGTGCTAAATCCTTGAAGACGATAGAAGAAAAAGAGCCGTTCGAAGTGAACAGCGGGGTGATGAAAATTTTACGCAGTCTGTCCAAAACCGACTATTACAGCGAAATTTTCATTTCCACGCCGATAGGTTACGGTGTCGGCCGTCTGTACTCGGACCCGTTTAACGCACTGGCTTCCAGTTCCAAAGCGGATGACGTAGAAGCGGTGGACCTTTACCGTCGCGAAGGCTTGAATATGGCACAGGCAATTGAAAGCGTGTTGGCCGACCGCAGCAAATACCACTGAAGGAAAAAATCATGACACAGCAAGATAAGCAGAACAGGCCGTCTGAAACTGCCTCAGTAGCAGAAAAACAGCAACAGCATGTTCCAATGAACTCCGGAGCCGGCGCAGAGGAAACCGAGAGCATTTCCCTGGTGCAAATCTTGATCGGGCTGATGGCTGCTACAGCATTCGGGTTGAGTCTTTGGAATACTTTCAAGCCGTCTGAAAAAAGTATCCATATCATCGATCTGGCCGGTATCTCAATGAATTACCAACAGCAGGCACGCAACCAAGGGCTGCAGGACGGTATTACCGAGCAGCAGCGCAGTGCGATTCTGGCCAACTACCAAGCCAAAATGAACACGCTGCAACAGGTCATCGAAGAAAAAGTCCGTGAGTGCGGTTGCAATATTTTTGTCAAATCTGCCTTGGTCGGCCGTTATGAAAATGTAATCGACCTGACCGGTGACGTGATGGCCGAATTGGACAAGCGTATCCCGGCCTCTGCTGTTGTGACCTCTCCCAACCAACCCCAGACAGGCTCAATTCCAACGGTTACACCGCCTCAAACGCTGCCGGATGAAGGGAAGGGTACTGCGGTCAATCCACAGTAAAACGGATAGGATGGCAAATGAAGAAAGTCGACACTAAAGAGTACCTCAAAAATCTATATATTGTATTTTCCTTGCGTTATGCGTCGATTTTTCTACTACTGGTAGTAATTTTCCTCGCATGGAGCAAATACTTCGGTTTTGCTGTCAATGCTTCGCATTCTTTGCCGCATACACTCTATCTGATTCAGAAAAGCCGCAACCATCTGGCCGATCTGAAGCAGGGCGATTATGTAGCCTACGCTTGGCAAGGTGAGTTCTACCCTGTCGGTACGCAAATGGTGAAGCGGGTGGCCGGGTTGCCCGGCGATACGGTTAGCCGCTCCGGGCGTGAGTTTTTCGTCAATGGCACCGCAGTCGGGCGCGCCAAAGAATTCTCTTTGAAAGGTGCACCCCTGGAGGCCTCTTCCTTTGAGGGCCGCATCCCCAAACGCTTTATGTGGGTTGCGGCCGACCATCAAGACAGCTTGGACAGCCGTTACGAAATGGCCGGACTGATTCATGCAGGACAGATTATCGGCAAAGCCATCCCGATTTTTTAAGGATACGCTATGAAACTTAAAAAAGCACTCATTGTGTCAGCTGGCTTACTTGTTCTATCCGCACTGGGAGCCGGTTCCTTAATTGCGGCCAACAACAACAGCAATTTTTCCGAAAAAATCGGCCCGACTTATCCGATTGCAGAGAAACACGCAATCCGTGAGATTCAGACCCGCCTGAAAGAGCGCCAGGACAGCGGAGAATTGGAACGTATGCAGCGCGAAGTTCAAGAACGTATCAACCGCTCCGCGCTGAATCTGGCTCCCGTAGAAGGCTTGGAAACAGCTGAAAAATCATCTGTGCGTTATTTCGAACCGTCCTACACACTGCCGGAAAACATTTACGACCACGAAAACCGCATCATTGCCACGGCCGGCACGGTAATCAAGCCGTTGGAAGTGGCACCAATCCCGTTCAAAATGTTCTTTTTCGACGGCCGCGAACCGGCACAAGTCGATTTGGCAGCCAAGCTAGCCAAAGAACACGGTGAGGCCTTTATGCCGATTCTGACGGCAGGCGACTGGTATGAGCTCTCTGCCCGAATGAATCAGGCCGTCTATTACGACCAGCAAGGCAAGATGAGTCGCAGTTTTCAGTTGAGTGAAGTCCCCAGTCTGGTATCTCAAGAAGGCCAGCGCCTGCGTATTGAGGCAATGAAACCATGATTCGATACATAATCCGCACTCTGACAGCCTTGGCCGCCATCGTTTCACTGGCAACGGCTTCTGCGGCCGATGCCGGTACCGACATCGGTAATCCCGGCAATAAATTGGTCTGTCAGGGAAAATTCCTTAATCCGATAACCGATATCTGCTGGAGCTGTATGTTCCCGATTACGATTGGCGGAAACATCAAGCTGAATAACAACAATCAGGAAGACAACAGCTCAACCCCAGGTGACTGGTTTTGTGCCTGCGACAAACCGAGTAGGGCAGGGGTAACGGTTTCGTTTTGGGAGCCCACCCATTTGGTTGAGGTGGTTCGTACTCCGTTCTGTATGGTCAGCCTCGGCGGTATTTCGCTTAAAGGGCAAACCACAGATGCAAGCCAAACAACCAGTCAGGCACAGGATGCCAACTGGCTGCAAAAACTGTTTGGCGGCGCGCACAAGCGCGGCCGTCAGGAAAACAATGCCAGCCACAATGCCTTTTATCAGGTGCACTGGTATCGCAACCCGGTGATCTTACATTCGCCTAACAAGTGCAATTTCCAATAACAGAAAAGGCCAGTATGCGGTAGTATACTGCCTTTCCTGACAAGAAAGATTGCAATATGGCCTACACACAACTGACCTCACACCAAAGATACTACATTTCCAGACATTACCGCAACCTACCCCTAAACCAAATCGCACAGAACATCGGTTGTCATCCCGCCACCGTCAGTCGGGAAATCAGACGGCATTCCGTCAACGGAACCTACTGTTACCGAAAAGCACAACAG
>NZ_PDBT02000051.1:0-18167 GCF_002551535.2 Neisseria sp. N95_16 | reverse complement strand
GCCCATGTGGCAGGGCAACGTCAAGCCTTGCAAAGCAAGATTGGGGCGGCCAAAACGGTTGATGCGCTCGATAAAATCAAGATTGAGTTCACCGCGCCGGAGGCCGTCTGATGGCAAAAGTCTATTTAGCATTGTATAAAGGCCGCAAATCAGGCCGCAGCCCTAAGGCATTGGCCATGCGCTTTGCGGATTGGGTGATTCGCAAGGCCACGCGCGGCATTTACTCGCATTGCGAGATTGCCGTGGCCTTGGGTGGCGGCGTGTTTGAGTGCTATTCCGCCAGCCTGCGTGATGGCGGCGTGCGCTGTAAAGTTATGCGCTTGCCTGAGAGTAAGTGGGATTTGGTTGAGCTTCCGGCAGCGGACGTGTTAACTGCCCAATTGCAGATGATTTGGCTGATGACACAAGGCAAGTCGTACGATGTGCTCGGCTCGCTTGGTGTGGTCTTGCGCGTCGGCAACCGGCCGGATAAGTGGTTTTGCTCGGAGTGGTGCGCCCATGTCTTGGGTTTAGCTGAGCCGTGGCGGCTGTCGCCTAATGATTTGGCAGTCAAAACCAATCCCTAAAAATCACACCCAAGCCCCCAGCCTAATGCACCGCGCGTGAAATCGCGGTAAAAAAAGGCTTTAAAGCCTAAATTTTCTGAATTTTTAAAAGGTTATCCCATGTCTCAAGCAGACCGCATGCACGGCGTTACCGCCAATGAGTACACCAAGGGCTTGCGCCCGATTTCCGACCTCACCAGCAATATTATCGGCATCGTGGCCGTGGCCGAAGATGCCGATGACACCGTCTTTCCTCTGGCTACGCCGGTATTTTCAACCACCGTTTCCGCCATCATCGACAAGGCGGGCAGTAAAGGTACGCTGTATAAAACGCTCGACGGTATCTTAGACCAAGCCGATGCGCGCGTGATTGTTGTCCGCGCTGAGGCCGATGAGACCGGCGAAACCAAAAAAGCCAACGTTATTACCGCCGTCAAAGCCTTGCGAAAAGCGGCGACCTACACCGGCTTTAAGCCCAACATCATCGGCGCGCCGGAAATCGACGATGCCGATGTCACCACCGAATTGGTGGCCGTGGCCGAAGCCTTGGGCGCGTTTGTCTATGCCTCATGCGGCGACCAAACCGAAATCGCCGAATTAAAACGCTATCGCCAAGGTTTCGGCAATCGCCAGTTGATGTTGATTGACGGCCATTTCACCGCCTTTAATGACGCCACGCAGCAAAACGACACTGCCGCCACCATCGGCCGCATTCTCGGCGCGCGCGCCAAATTGGATGATTTAATCGGTCCGCACAAATCAATCTCCAACACCGAGATTCTGGGGGTGAGCGGCATTCAAACACCGCGCACCTTTGGCCTCTTGGATAAAAACAGCGAAGCCAACACCATCAACAATGCCGACATTACCACACTGATCCGCGAAAACGGCTATCGCGTGTGGGGCAACCGCACCTGCTCCGCTGACCCGATTTGGGCATTTGAGCCGACCGTGCGCATGAGCATGCTGGTTAAAGAGGTCATTGCCTCAAGTTTCTTGTGGGCGATGGATAAACCAATGCACCCAAGCTTGATGATTGACATCATCATGAGCATCAACGCCAAGCTGTCCGAATACGTGGCCAAAGGCTGGTTGCTCGGCGCAGAGGTGCGCATCGACCGCGCCAAAGTTGACAGCGCGCGCGTGTCAAACGGCATTTTTGCCTTTGATTATGAGTTTACCGTGCCACCGCCGCTGGAAAACATCGAATTAAATCAACACGTCAGCGACAAGTTTATTGTCAACCTGACCGAAAAAGTGATTGAGTTCGCAAGCAACCTGAAACCGACTACCGTATAAAGGCAAATAAACCATGCAATTACCTCGATTACTCAAAGGCTTTAACGTCTTTGCCGACGGCCTCAACAAACACGGCGTCACCATGACCGTGAAGCGCCCGCCGCTGAAATTTAAAACCGAAGACTACACCCCGGGCGGCATGATTGCCGAATTGTCGGCAGTCCACGGCATTGAAAAGTTGGAGCTCGAATTAGTCAGCAAAGGCTATGACGCCGAATTATTTAAATCAATCTCACACAAAATCGGCGGCAATTTAATCCGCTACCAAGGCAGCCTGCATAAAGAAGATGAAGACGAGCATGAGATGCTGGTCGGCGAATTTCGCGGCCGCATTGTCGAAGTTGACCCGGGCGAAGACAAAGCCGGTGAAGGCGGTGAGCATACATTTAAATACGCCCTCACCTATTGGAAAGAGTCGGTAAACGGCGATACCGTGTTGGAAATCGATGTAATGAATAATAAAGTCATCATCGGTGGACGCGACTACTTTGCTGGTATGCGTAAAAACTTGGGATTGTAGCCATGGGCGAGGCATGGTACGGCTGGCAAAAAGCCGACGGCTACGATGATAACTAAAGTAAAGGCAGTCTGAACCATTCAGACGGCCTCAATAGGAAAAGAAAACATGAATAATCAAACATTAACCGTTTTGGATGATGAAACCTTGCAGGCAACATTGTCAAACGGGCAAACTTTTAAAATCCGCGCGCCGATGGTCAAAGATATGGAGGGTTTGGCGCAAGACTTAATCCGCATCAAACATACGGATACCATCCAAAAACTGATTGGCCGTATTACCCAGCCGCAGATCACCAAGCTGCAATACATTAAATTGAGTCTGTCCGATTCTCAGGTGTTAAATGCGGCCATTGATTTTTTTTCCGCGCCCCCGTCGGCGCAGGAGGAAATGAAGGCGGCGATGGTCGAGTTGGGCTACCTTTCGGAATCCGAATCAGAGCAGCCGACTTTGAGCGAATAATCAGTCAAGATCCGGATATCTGGCAGGTTGCAAATGATGCCGATAAAAAATACTACTGCCGGATTGATGACTGTATCGCCCATTGTGCGGTTAAGTTCGGCGGTGGGGCGGCGGCTTGGTATGAGTTGGACTTGTGGGGGCTATTGTGTTGGGTTGACCGCGCGATACAAATTAGTGAAGCCGAGGCTGAGGCGGCGGCGAAAAAATAAAGCCCGTGAAATACGGGCTTTATTTTTGGGTGAATTAAAAAATAAACTTTGCGCAAAACCAAATAAAGACGGCCAAGCCGATTGTATAGGGGAGGTCGCAAATAAAGTCTAAAAAAGAATAATGGTTATATCGCTTTGAATGTTTCATTGCTTGCCCTTTGGAAAAAAAGATAAATGAGCAAATCACTTAAAATAGATATTATCCTAAATGCCGCCGATAAGGCAAGCCAGCAGTTTGCCCGTGTGAAAAATGCGGCATCGGGTTTGTCGGGTAATCTCGACAAGCTGCAAAAAGAGCTGAAAGAAACAAACGAGGCTAGTCGCAATCTCGACCGCTTGGCGGCGGCTCGCGGCAAGCTGAATGAAACCGCGCAGGCTTTGAATCAGGTGCGCGGCCGCCAAAAAGAGCTGCTTGCCGAAATCCGCAAAGGCGGCAAGGCCACCAAAGCGCAAAGCGACGAGATGGCGAAGCTGGGGAAACAGGCGGAAAAGCTTAATATTGCCCAGTCAAAACAGCGACAGGAGCTGAATAAATATTCAGGCCGTCTGAAAGAGGCAGGCGTGTCGACCAGTCGCTTTGCCGATGCTCAGCGCAAACTTGCCCAAAGGCATAAAGATACCGAGGCGGCAATTAAAAAAGAAACCGCCGCGATGGAGCGGCTGGCGAAAATCCGCAATATGCGCCAAAGCCTGAGTGATACAAGTTCGCGTATGGCAGGCGTGGGTTTGGCCGCCGGTGCTCATGCGGCGGTGATTGGTCGCGGCATGATGGCACCTGTCAAGGCCTATGCCGATACCGAAACTGCCGGCACCGATTTGCGCGTGGCCATGATGGACAGCGGCGGGAAAGTCGGCGCGGATTATCAAGAGATTGATGCGCTGGCAACCCGATTGGGCAATAAATTGCCCGGAACGACTGCCGATTTTAAAAACCTGATGACCATGCTTGTGCGGCAGGGCATGAGTACAAAAGCCATTTTGGGCGGCACGGGTGAGGCCGCCGCCCTGTTGGCTGTGCAACTTAAAAAAACGCCCGAAGCCGCCGCCGAAATGGCCGCTAAATTGCAAGATGCCACGCGCGGCAGCGAAAAAGAGATGACTGCCATCATGGATCAGGTGCAGCGGCTATTTTATTCGGGTGTGGACGACAGCAATATTTTGGGCGCGTTTTCCAAGCTCGCCCCTGCCCTTGACTTGATGAAAGTCAAGGGTGAGGAGGCCATGAAAATGATGGCGCCGTTAGTCGGTATGCTCGACCAGTCCGGATTGGTTGGGGAATCAGCTGGTAATGCTTTGCGCAAAGTATTTGACCGTACACTTGACCAGAAAAAAATTGAAAAAGCAACAAAAGGCACGGGAATTAGTCTTGACTTTACCGACGGTAAAGGCAATTTCGGCGGAATGGAAAAAGTCTATGCCGAATTAGAAAAACTCAAAGGCTTGAGTGATGTGCAAAAAAGGCAGATTATCAGCGGCATTTGGGGGGATGATGCCGAAACCATGCAAGCCCTGAATGTCATGATTGATAAGGGCTTGGATGGGTACAAAGAATTTGAGGCCAAGCTCGCCAAGCAGGCGTCACTCAAGCAGCGCGTCGATGCTCAGCTGGGGACTTTACAAAATCTGTGGGACGCTGCAAGCGGTACGTTTACCAATTTTTTAGTGTCCATGGGCGAGGCCATTGCACCGGAGTTAAAAGCCCTTACAGAATGGATTGGCGGCGTGGCCGAAAAAATGCAAAACTGGGCGGCGCAAAATCCTGCGTTGGCTAATACTTTAATGAAAGTCGCCGCCGGAGCGGGGTTGGCTTTTGCTGTTATCGCTGCCGGTGCATTGGTAATTCATGGTTTTGTGGCCGCTTTTTCTTTGGTTTTTGGTGCGGTAGGAACGGTCATCGGTATTTTCAGCAAGCTGAGGATGGCATTTGTGGCCTTAAAGGTCGTGATGGCCTTAAACCCCATCACCCTGTTTGCCATGCTCGCCATTGGCGCGCTGATCTTGTTATGGCGCAATTGGGATACCGTCAAAGCCGCGCTGATTAAAGGCTGGGAGTGGATTAAAAAAGTATTCCGCGATAATCCGCTGCTCGCCGCCTTTACCGGTCCGATTGGTGCCATCGTGGGCTTGATTGCCAATTTTGACCGCCTCATCAGTAAGGCCAAACAAGTTAAAAACGCCCTCAGCAATATGAGCTTTTCCGGCGCAGCCTCATGGGTGGGCAGCAAAATCAAAAGCGTGGCGGGCTTCTCATCGGGCGGCTACACCGGCGCGGGCGGTGTCAATGAGGCGGCTGGTATTGTCCACCGTGGCGAGGTTGTCTTTAGTCAGCGTGATGTCGCCAAATTCGGCGGCTGGCGTGTCGTTGAAGCCCTGCGCCGTGGCGGCATGGCCGCCTTAAACTGGGGGCGCGGCAAATTTGACGCGGTGCAATCCTTTGCCAGCGGCCAGCAATCGCATGCACCGTCTGAAAGCGGTCGCGCTGCGCCCACTTTGGTGGGGGCGGTGCCGGTGCCTGCCAATTTCAGCCGGTCGGTCGGCCACACCATGCCGATGAATATTTCCATCAACATCAGCGGCGGCGGCTCGCCGGTCGATATTGCCCGCGAAGTCGCCCGTCAAATCGAGGATTTGGCGCGCCAACAAGCCCGCCGCGCCCGCTCGGCATTTTTTGATAAGGATTAATTATGGCCTTAGCGATTTTGGGATATTTTGTGTTTCAGACGGACACCGTGCCATTTAGCAGCTACGACCGCACCAACTCATGGCGACACCCTACGCAAAACACCGTGGGCGGCGGCCTCTCGCCCGTGCAATACACTGGCCGCGAAAACGAGACCATCAGCATAGCCGCCGAATTGCGCCCCGAAATCACCGGCGGCGACACCTCGCTGGCCTTGCTGCGCCAAATGGCCGATGAGGGCAAGCCCTACAATCTGATTATGGGCAATGGCGATGTCTTAGGCGCGTTTGTCGTCACCTCGATAAAAGAGAGTCGCAAGGAGCTGATGTGGGATGGCAAAGCCCGATCCATCAGCTTTACCATGGAGTTAAAAAAAGTGTCAGATTCGCCGCTCGGCATGTATGGCACGGCCTTAACCGCCGCCGTCTCAACCGTGCGCCAAATGGTGGGGATTTAAATGGATTTATCTAATCTCGGCCAAATGGCCAAAGATGCCGCCGTCAAAGTCTTTTCCGCCCTCACCGATACCGGCGGCAATCACTTAACGCCGGTGGCCATCCTCACCATTGACGGCAAGCCCTTTGGTACGACGGCCATGAGCCGCATCATCAGCCTGAGCATCACCGACAAGCGCGGCTTTGAGGCCGATGAGCTGACCATCACACTTGACGATTCAGACGGCCTCTTAGCCCTGCCGCCCAAGGCCGCCGAAATCACCGTGCAGCTAGGCTACATGGAGACAGGCGTGGTAGATAAAGGAAAATACAAAATTGCCGAGGTCATATGGAGCGGCGCGCCCGATACCATCAGCATTACCGCCCATTCCGCCGATGTGGCCGAAAAGTTTGCCGAAAGCGTGGAAAAAAGCTGGCATAAGCAAACCATCAAGGCCATTGTCGAGCAGATTGCGCAAAAACACGGCTATCAGCCCATCATCGGCAAAGCCTTTATGCAAGAGACCATCGACCACATCGACCAAAGCAACGAAAGCGATGCCGCGTTTTTAAGCCGCTTGGCGCAACGCTATGACGCCATCGCCACCGTCAAAGGCGGCCGCTTGCTGTTTGTTTCCGCCGGTGAGGCCACCACCGCCAACGGCGAGCCGCTGCCCGTCATCACCCTCACCCGCCACGATGGCGACAGCTTTAATTTTCGCTACTCATCCACCGAGAGCTATAACGCCGTGCGCGCCTACTATATCGACAAAAAGACCGGCAAAAAGCAAGAGATTGTGATTGCCGAGGGCAATTACGACCCCGTTAAAAAAACCGTTACCACCACGCGCAAATATAAGACCAAGCGCAAAGACGGCCAAACCCACAAAACCACCACCAAGCAGGTGGAAGAAACCAAAAAAATCAACGCCGACGGCCTCAAAATCAAAACCCTGCGCCATACCTACCGATCCGCCAAAACCGCCGCCACCGGCGCGCGCGCCGCCTATCGCAAACTCAAACGCAGCGCGATGGAATTTGATATGCAAATGGCCGTTGGCCGCCCCGATGTCGCCCCCGAAAGCCCTGTTACCCTCAAGGGCTTTAAAAAAGAGGTGGATGCCGAGAGCTGGGTTGGCGTGGAGGTTGCCCACACCCTAGACAGCGGCGGCTTAACCACCAAAATCAAACTGGAGAGCCTAATTGATTTTGAGATTACCCTTTATGAGGGCGAGGCCACGATTGGGCAAAATAAAAGCTAAGCAAAAGGCCGTCTGAAAACTTTCAGGCGGCCTTTGTTTTAAACAGCCCATGCACTTTTGATTTGCGTGTGAATTTCGCGCTCGGTGTCGCTGATGGGTTGATCGTTAGTTTCTGCCCTGCCGTAAACAACAATATCACCGCTGGCGGCTGCAAGGTCGGGTAATATTTCGGCGCTTTCAATTTTAGCAGTTTCCAGCGCCTCTACAAGATTGGTCGTCGGGATGATGGATTTAGCAAAGTCGGCGGCGGTGTCGCGCATGATTTTATCGGTGGCTAAAATGTTTGAGGCCGTCTGAAAATCAGATTGCAATTGTGCCAGTATTTCGCGCCGCCCTGCGATGTAGTCAGGCAGTTCATCAAACTGCAAGCCATCGGGTATTGCTTTGGCGTGGTCGCTCATCCATTGGTTAAAGGAGCTCAAATCATCAATATTTTTGGCTTGCTCAATAAGATTGGCAAGGCTGTTGTATTGGTTGACGATGCGCTTTTGGATAAGTAGGCGCTCACTATTTTGCATTTGGTCGCTTAAGCTTTCGGCTCCGATGCCGCGTAAAAGATAATTACCAAGCAAAGCATAGCGATAATTGCGCTGCCGCGTATCTTTTTCGGCGGCGGCAAGGCGGGAAAGTACTGATAAGGCGGCTTTATGCTGTCGGGCAAAGACGGCAAGGCGGTTGTTTAAATCGGTGTCGTTCATGGTTTAAATCCTGATAATTTCGCCGCTATCAAGCAGCGTCATAAAGCCGTCTTTATCGGTGATGATGGTGTCCATCTCTTGCGCTTTTTGGATTTTTTTCGCGCCCGCGCGTGGGCCGCATACAAGATAGGCCATTTGCTCGGTCATTCCGGCTGTCACCCAAAAGCCATTATTATTGGCAATCGCTTCAAGCACCTTTTTCTCGGCGGCCGGAAAGCCGGTAAAATAAACCTGCGGCTTACCCTTATTAATCCGTAAACCGTCAATCATTTGATAGCCAAAATGACGCTTGGGGTAGTATTTTGTGACAAAAGATTCATAGTATTGGCGGCAAGTTAAATCGTGACCGTCAATTAGGATAATGTCGCTCACAATATGGTCAAACCAAAACTTCCGCCGCGCTTGCGCTTGATTGTTGCATTGGGCGTGTCTCAATAGGCAATAGCCCTCTGCATAATCCGCATAAACCTGCTCAATAATAACCCAGCGCCACGCGCTCGGATTATTGTGATATCTAAACCCAATCAGTCGCCCAAAATCGCGAATCGGCTGGTTTGGGAAATGTTTGGCGGCATAATCAATGGCGGCTTGTGAATCCATTTTGTCCCCTTTGTTATAAATAAAAGGCCGTCTGAACCATATTGCAAGATTCAGGCGGCCGGTTTGTTATTGGTCATCCGCTTGCGCTGCCGCAATCAAGGTTTCTAGGCGGGCGCGGAATTGGCTCATCGTTTGCATTTGTGTGCCGGTAAGCATGTAGTAGTCTGCCCCGCCGTTGGCAAAGGCGGCAAACTCAATCAGGCAGTCTTTCATCGCGGCTTGCACCGCCTCGCTGTATTGCTGGCCGCAGCCACTCACCACTTGCTCGGCGGCTTGAGGCAGCGGCACGGCGGCGGTGTCGTTTTGGTTGATGACGACTTTATCGATATTGATGTCACGTCCGGCAGTTGCGCCGGAATCCCCGTTAATACTGATATTCATAGTTTTGTTGGTAATCAATAATGTGTCAAAAAGGCCGCGTGAGCGGCGGCCGCTTATTTGTTGATGGTGAGAGTATCGATGTTGCCGTCTCCGGCGTTGGTTTGGCCGCTGTCTCCTGCAATGGTGACAGTGGCTTTTTTGTGGCCGGTCAAATCAAACGCGGCGGCCATCAGTTCTTTGCGCGCGGCCTCGGGCAATACACGGTAAGAGGCCAACAGCATTTGTTCGTCGAGCGGCAGGTATTGGCGGATGGTGTCGGCGTCGGGTGCGACTTTCCCAATATGCTCTTTGCCGGTGACGAGCCAGTCGAGTGATGCACCTGTGCCGTCTGAAACCTTAATAAGTTGCTCAAGAGATAAGGCTTCTCTCTTTTTTGCGCCAACGACTGAGGCTGTACTCACGCCTAAAAATCTAGCTAAATCTGCATCGTTTTTAGCGCTAATCGCAATTTTGGCGCGTTCAAAACTATTCATAACAATATACCTTTATAAAACAATCAACTAGACAAACACAAAGAATAAATTAGTCTTTGATTGTTGATTTGTTAGTCAAAGGTTATTATTATGCTTGTCATACGCTAACGATTGGAAGTTATTAACACTGTTAATACCATTTAATAGGTAATTATATGCAAGAAGATAAGAAAGTCAACGGTTTGAAGCGGGTTTATCCACGCCGCTTGCAGGCGGTTGTGTCGCCTGATGAGTTGGAAATTGTTGAAAAAGCCGCCGCCATCAAAGGTTTGTCGCTGTCGGCCTTTGCGTCTAAAGCAGCGGTGGCAAGCGCTAAGCGCGTTGTAGCTAAGGAGGGTTAGGTGATGTGCGACTGTATTCAAAAAATGCAGGAAAAGGTTAAAGCCGCATTGTCCGAGCGTGGTGTTAAATATTTAGCTGAGCCCGAAATGCAAGGAAAAGTGTTGCCGATGTTGGATTTAAATATATACAGCGCGATGGGTACGGCAATCACATGGACTGAAGAAGTAACTGCCCGAAATGGCACGAAAAAACCGAAAAAGCAAAAAATGAATATTGTTTTTCCGCGTTGCCCATTTTGCGGTGAGAAAACGGATTATCAAAAAGCGGTTGAGGCTAAGGAGGGCAAGTGATGTGTGAGCAAAAAGAAAACCGCCCTCAGGCGGCTTGGAAACTGGTTATTGCACGCCGTGTGGCTTGGTGGGCATTGCGCTGCTTACACCGTGCTGAGTTTGCAGGTATTCCAGCGCCTGAAGCATTTGCTGTGTGGCCTGCGGTGTCAGCTCAAGACGCATCGCCAGCCCTGTGCCGTCTGAAGCAAACTGGTGGCAAGTCAGGCTTAATGATTGTGTCGCGGCGTTGAAATGGATGTCGAGCGGTGCGTCAACTGAGATGGTGATGCTTGGGTTGGTCATTTTCCCTCCGTTGGGTTGTTGTGTAGGAACTTCGATTTTAGCGGAGGCGTGACAAAGCGGAAAGACGTTTGACCGCCGGACAGCCGGCGTTTGGGATTTTTTAGATTTTTTTAAGGAGTGGGAAATGTGTGAGCAAAAGGAAAACCGCCCGAAATCGGGCGGCAGCGGCAAGCGCAATCAGGCGTTGCGCCAAAGTTTGGCGGAAATCAAGCGCATTGCTCAGGGCTTGACGCTTGAGGATTTGGCGAAAATAGGCCGTTATCGTAATTCTCAAGAGCCAGCTCGAAAATAATCCCCTGTTCGCTGTTTGTGGTTTGTGCGGCGGCAAGTGCAATCATGCTGCGAAGTGCATTCAGCCCGTCGGGATATTTGGCTAAAACGGTTTGGGCGCAGTTGAATAAAACAAGTAATTGTTTTTCCTGCATGAAAATATCGTGAAGTTCTTCGGTGTCGCCGTGTTTGATGCTGTCGAGTAGTTCTTCAAATTCTTGGTTAAGTGTCATTTTCAATCCTTAAGGTTGTTTGGTGAGAGATTTAATCTTAAGGGTAAATCAGGGCGGTTTTCAAGGCCGTCTGAAATGTAAAAGTGAGGTGTGTGATGTGTGAGCAATGTCAAGGCTGCAAGGTGCGTGTGAAAGCCGTCAAATTAACGGATGAGCAATTAAAGGCGATTTGGTCGGCCGGTGATTTGAGTGTGCTCGATGAGGTGTTTGGCGCGCAAGAGCCGGAGGCGGTGTATGAAAAGGTGCGTTTTGAGGAGGACTACGATTTAGTTGCAGAGGCTGCCCGCGCCAAGGGTATGCCGGTGAGCGAGTTTATCGCCTTTGCTGCCGCCGAATATGCCGACCTGTACCTCAATGCGTATGACGCGGCCTGTCAGGATTTGGCCGAAAAAATCAAGGTGGGCCGCCATGAGTAGCTATCGATCGCTCAGTAATCCTGAGCGCAAATACGGCAATATGCGCGCGCAAATCACTTGCCCGTGTTGCGGCACGCAATGCAAGGTGGCCTCGAGCCGACAGGTAACGGAAAACCTGCGCAATGCGCAAGTGCAATGCCTCAATGCTTTATGTGGCTGGTCGGGAGTGGCGGCGATTGAGATTATCCGCACCATCTCCCCGCCCTCTCCGATATATGGCAATGCGCCGCCGCCGTTGGATTTGGCGGAAATCGAGGAGCTACAAGACAACATGCAGCCGAATTTAATCGACTGCTAAGGCTGTCTGAAAGGGGTGAAGCATGAACATTATCAAACCGAAAGTAATCGACCGCAAAAAGCTGTTGGCGCCGGAAGAAGCTGCCCGCGCCAGTTGGCGCCAATCGCCGCAAACGGTGCGCCTGTGGAAAAGCAAAGACCACGCCCGCCGCATGATGGTGATGGGTAGAGTGATTGCCAAGGGCAAGGCGGCGCAAGCAAAAGTGATGGACGGTATGGCGCGCGATGCGCTGCTAAGCCGCCATCAGCCGCCGCTAGAGATGTTGGCCGCCCCCGATGAGGCAACCTTGCGCGGCTGGCTGCTGACACCAAGTCAAGCAGCGGCCATCGACAATATTCAGCGGCTGGCCTTGGAAATCAAGCGTTTGGCCGATTTTATCAATCAACAAAATGCCGTGTTTAGCTTGGGGCAAGAGATGTTGAGGCTGTCTGAATTAAGCAGCTACATGACCGAGCTGAACGGTAAAGTCGGCCAAAGTTTTCACGCCGCGAAAAAGCTGGGCGTGAATGCGGTGGTCGATGATTTTAAAACTGGGACGGAGTTGGAAAATGGCAAAAAAATTAAACGAGCGGCTTAGCCAGCCAAGAAAAGAATGCCCGCGTTGTCGCAAACATCAAAAGCTTAAAAGCTTTGAGCGGCATTGGGTAGATCGCAAAGGAAAGATGGGTAGCAAGGTTTATGACTTGTGTGCTCCCTGCCGCCGACAGATGGGGACACCGCGCAACACGACACTGGTGTCGTATGCGTTTAATGCAGTAGTTCCGGCGGCGAATAATGAATATTGGCCGGTAGGAAATGAGCAGATTTTAAGAGATTTTAAAGCGAGGTTGGAAAATGAAGCTGCGTATTCGTGAGGTGTTGGCGCTGATGGTGGTAGGCGGTGCGGTGGCGATGGGTTTGGCGGTGGCCGGTGAGCCGGTGGCCGAATCTGCGCCGCAAGATGTGGCGGCGCGCATGGCCGAAGCCGAAGCCGAGCGCATGGCCGATTTGGGCTTAATTGATTACACCCAAGGCGATGCGGAGGTGTCGCGATGATGTGGCTGTGGTTGATTGTAGGCTTTTTCGCGCTGTGGATTATATCGATGATGGTAACGGCGTTTGCCATCGGTTGCATGTTGGCAACCGGCACTTATGGCAGCGATGAGGGTTGGGACGTTTAATTAAATGGTTTGGCGGGCTGTCTGTTTCAGACGGCCTTAATGATAAGACGGGGCAAGTATGGCATGGGTTGGCAAATTTGGTGAGATTGGTGAGAGCGGTTGGGTAGCCCCGACCGCTGCGCTGCTTTCGCGCGTCGAAGCCATGCCCGCCGCGTGGCGTGATAAGGCGGTGAGTGAGTGGGTAAAGCGCGCCAATGTGGCAGATGACAGACTCATTGCCAAGATGGCGGCGGATAGCTGGCTGCGCGATTTGACCAAGCCCTTTGTTGATTTGCCTGTCGGCCTGCGTGCCGTCGGCCTGAATGCGACCGATGAAGAGATTTGCGGTGTGGCCGAGCGCGCAGCGCAAGATTTTTTCCGCTTTGAGCGCATTGGTTACAGCCTTGAAGCCTTACAAGACAAGGCCGCCAAAGAATACGGCCTGAATGTAGCGGTATTTGACGGCAAAGAGGCAGAAGGGATTTTAGGCCGTCTGAAAGATGAGCGGTTTTGGCGTCGTCAGTTGCGCCGTTTTGTCGCCCGCGCCGCCGAAAAAGCGTTGCGCGAAGTGGGCGGCGTATCCAGCAAATCGGGCTTATACGTCAGCAATGAGGGTTTGCGACGCCGCCAAGCACAAAAAGCGCGCAATGCGGCCTTGCTCGCCACGATGGCGGCGGTGAATGAATTGGGGCAAGAATTTACGCTCGATGAACTGAGCGCGGTGGGGGTGTCAAACCCAGCCATCCGCCGTGCTGAGTTGATGGTGCGTATCCGCGGCTTTGAAGAAATTGCCCGCTTGAAAGGCCATGTCGGCGAGTTTTTCACGCTGACTTGTCCGTCTAAATTTCACAAAATGCATCACTTTGGCAAGCCGAACGAAAAATTCAACGGCGACACCCCGCGCGAGGTGGTGGCCTATTTAAACAAGGTTTGGCAGCGTATTCGCGCCGAATTAGGCCGCTTGGATATTAAGGTTTATGGTTTTCGCGTGGCCGAGCCGCATCATGACGGCACGCCGCATTGGCATGGCCTGTTGTTTATGCCGCCAGAAAGCCGCGACACCTTCCGCCGCGTGGTGGCAAAACACGGTTGCCGCGAAGACCGCGAAGAATTGGGCTTGCGTTATTTTGCCAGTAAAAAAGAGGCGGCCGCCGAAGCGCGCCAAATCCGCGCCCGCCTGTTGGCGGAAAACGGCAGCGCGCCGACCTTAAAAGCCATTCAGGCCGGTTTGAAAACCGAAGCCGACTACTGGGCAAACAAGTATTTTAAATTTTGGAAACAGACCAAAGCCAGCGCGCGCGTGGATTTTGAAAGTATTAACTGGGCGCGCGGCAGCGCAGCGGGCTACATCGCCAAATACATTGCCAAGAATATTGACGGCAAAACCCAAAGCGGCGACAGCATGGGCGTGGATTTTGAATCCGAGGAATTATTAGATGCCGCCACGACCGCGCAACGCGTGGACGCATGGGCATCGATTCACGGCACCCGCCAATTTCAGCAGATTGGCGGCGTGCCGGTGACTTTGTGGCGTGAGCTGCGCCGCATCGTGCCGACCGATGACGACAGCGTTTTGATGTTGGCGCAACGCGCCGCCGACCGTGGCGACTGGAGCGCGTTTGTGATGTTACTTGGTGGCGAGGCGGTGAAGCGTGCTGATGTGCCGCTGGCCTTGTATAAAGAGGAGGCCGAAGACGGTGTAGTCAATGCCTATGGCGAAACGCCTGCCCCTTACACCTTAGGCGTGTATGAAAAAAGCACGGGCGAGGTCGCCGTGAGCCGTGTGCATACTTGGGAGGTTTATAAAATCGGCGGCACCGCCGCCGCTTGGACTCGTGTCAATAACTGTACGAAAAATGAAAATCAGCCTGAAACGGCTGTTTTCAAAGGCAAAAATCAGCCAATCGATACCGAAGAAATTGAATTTAAAGAATGGCTGATGTGGAAAAAAGGCGTGTCGGCCGCTCAATTAGACGTGTGGCCGTTTGACGGCGATTTGAAAGCGGAATTTGAGGCCGATAAAGACGAAATCGACCGCGCCGAAACCGCCAATCCGCCAATGAGCCAAGAAGCCATCGCGCGCATAATTGAAAAACAAGCCATCGAAGCGGAAAAAACCGCCCGTCAATCGGAAAACCTGCGCATTTATCGCAATTATTTGGCCTCACTCGACCGCGCCGCCCTGCCGGTGCGCGCCGGTATCGTGCCAAAAACACCAAAATTTGACCTGTCGGCGGATAAAGTCGTGCGCAAACCGCGCCGCTACACCCCGCCGCAATATGACACCGTTGAAACCGCGCTGGCCAAAGCCCGCGCCGCACAAAAAGAAACCGAGCAATTTAACCGCCGTTTTGACTAATGGGGACTAAAAAAATGAATGAATACATCACCTTGCAGCAAGTAAAAGAATTATGGACGTTGCCGGGCAAGAAACCGCCCTCAACAACAACCATATGGCACCGCCGCCGCGCCGGTTTAATCCCCGCGCCGAAATTGGTCGGTCGGGATAACTTGTTCAAGCGCGACGATGTGATCAAGTTGCGCGATGAATATTTGGCGGGGTGAGGGTATGACAAATCAAGATGGTGACTACCCAACATGGGAGGTCGCTAACCGTGAAATTAAAAATTACCGCGAAATGTTAAAAAAAATGGAGTGAATCAAAAAAATGAAAGTGCATAATCAAAATTTAATCAAAGCAATCAGCGCATGGTTTGAAACAGCTATACCAAACCCAACAAGTGACAGTCAATGTGTACAAATTGGCTGTCACTTTGAAGAAATTAAAGAGATGAGTGATGTCTTGGGCGTTTATAGAGAGGAAGTCAGCATCCATGAAGAGCGATTTAAAAATAATTTTGAGCCTTATAAAAAACAATTGGAAAATTTAAATGAGGTGCAGCGCATTGAGTTGCTAGATGCGTTGTGCGATCAAATCATCACCGCTGTCGGGATTGCATACATGTTTGGCATGGATGTTGAAGGAGCATTAAGAGAGGTTAACCACTCAAACTGGTTAAAATTTGAGAGCGGCAAGCCAGTGTTTAGTGAGAGCGGAAAAATCGCGAAAGGAAAATACTATATAAAACCTAATTTGGCGGGTTTTATAAGTGCCGCTGAAAAAACTAGTCCTAATTGTCATAATTGTGAGTAACAAAAAAAAATGACAAAAAGAATTAACCAGCAACACCGCCGCCGCTTGCTGATTTGGCAAGCGTGCAAGAAAAATAAACCAAAAAATCATGCAAAAAATGAACAGGAATATTAAAAATAACCGTCAAATGACCGCCTGAATTAAAGTTCGGGCGGTTTTTTTGAAAAGCTTATTTGTTATTAGATTTGGTATTATTGTTTTTTGTATATTTAAAATCTTTTAGTATCAATAAGATATAAAATTAAACGAATCTCACCGCTTCCGCCATTTTTAGAAAAAGCTGCTTATTTTTAAGCAGCTTTTTTGTTTGAATAAGGAAAGGCCGTCTGAAAGTTTCTCTTTCAGACGGCCTTTTATCATCAAACTTCCTTATTCTGCCCAGTTTTTCTTCTTAGACGTATGCCCGATTCCCGGGTTAAAACTGTTGGTCGGGTCGAGCTTGCGGTAAAACTGTTTTAGTGCAGGTTTCGCTTCGTATAAATGGCCGACATTATGCTCTGCCGGATATTGCGCGCCACGCTGGTCGAGCAAAATCAACATTTCATGCTCCAAAGCCATGCAGTCGTTGCCTTTTTTAATCACATAATCCTGATGGAACACGTGACACATAAAGTGGCCGTAATAAAGCTTGTGGATGATTTTGTCGTCGATTTCTTTCGGTAAATGTTCATACCAATCACGGTCGTCACGGCGCAGGGCAATATCGAGCGCGACCAAATCTTCCACTTCATCATCATGCACGGCACGGTAACGAATGGCAGCGGAAGCCACGGCAAAACGGTGCAACATCGCTGCTTGCGCTTCTTCGGCATTACATTCGAAATACGCACCGCTGTGGTTGGTAAAATAATCTTTCAAAAAGGCACGTGCTTCGTCCACGCCCTCACCGCCCATTTTAACAATCAGATGATGCTCGTATTGGTCGCGGTAGTTGAGCAAAGATTGCGGCAAATGTTGCGGCAACAGCTTGCCCACCCATTGCAGGACTTTGTCGGAAAAATGCTTCGGCAGGAAAGATAATTTTTTGCTGAAGCGGTCGGCACGTGCTTTGTAGTCAAATAATTTCGGCAGTTGATGCGTACCAAATTTCTTAATCACATAAAAAGTGTCTTTGCCGTAGATTTCCGCAATATTGAAGGCATCGCGGTGAATATATTCGCCTGAAATCGGCAACGATTTGAAATCGGCCAATGCTGCGCGGCGGATGTCGGTGAGTTCGTTAATATCGTTAGTGCCGATATAGAACACGGCAGTTTTTGGCTCTTGCGGGAAAGTATCCAAGCGCACGGCAAACACCATCAATTTGCCCGCACAGCCCGAAGCTTCGTAATGACGCGCTGGGTCGGCATTGAAACGCGCGGCGGTCGGCTCGTCCACTTGGCGCACATGGTCGCAATAAGCATGGTCGTGGCCTTTTCCGGCGTTTTGCGTGATGTCTTTACGCTGATAGTGATGGCCTTGCAGATTGGTGAGAATCTCTTCCGGCGTGTCGCCCAAATCAATGCCCAAGTGGTTTACGAGTTCCAATTGGCCGTCTGAATTAATTTGCGCAAACAAAGCCATTTCGGTATAAGCTGGGCCGCGCTGCACCAATGCGCCGCCTGAATTGTTGCATACACCGCCCAACACCGATGCGCCGATACACGACGAACCAATCACCGAGTGTGGCTCACGGCCTAAAGGTTTCAGCAAAAGCTCAAGCTGATTCAGGGTTGAACCGGGTAAGCACACCACTTGCTCGTTATTGTTAATCGGCTGGATGATGTTTATGCGCATGGTGTTCACAATCACAATATCGCGGTCGTAATCGTTGCCATCAGGCGTGGAACCACCAGTCAAACCGGTATTGGCCGCCTGCGTAATCACAATCACGTCGGCCTCGACACAGGCTTGCAGAATCTGCCATTGTTCCAAAAGCGTACCCGGCCGCACCACCGCCAATGCCCGCCCTTCACCGAAGCGGTAGCCTTGGCGGTAAGGTTCGGTTTTGGCAGGGTCGGTCAGAATAAATTTATCGCCGACAATCTCGGTTAAGCGTTGAATCAGTTGCGAAGCAGTCATCATAGTCTCCTTTGTATCGCTAATATTAGGGCGTGTCCCTAATTTGAATAAGCCCAAAAGAGCCCTATTTTAACCCTATATTCCAACGAAATATAGGCAAACACAAACAATGGCGAGAACCG
>NZ_PDBT02000050.1:0-18327 GCF_002551535.2 Neisseria sp. N95_16 | reverse complement strand
GTTGTGTGTAGGCCATATTGCAATCTTTCTTGTCAGGAAAGGCAGTATACTACCGCATACTGGCCTTTTCTGTTATTGGAAATTGCACTTGTTAGGCGATGATTTCCTACATGTAAGGCCGTCTGAAAATCAAACAGGCTTATTTTGTTGACAATCAATACAAATGAAAAAGCATGGTGTAAAGCAAGAATATCACTATGCCGTCTGAAAAAAGGCAAGCGAAATCAATGCTTTTCTTTTGCTTTTAAATGCGTTATAATACGGCAATTTTTCAAATTTATAGAAAAATGGCCATCGGGCCATTTTTTTGTTTTTATACTGTGGAGTCGCATGGATATTCAAAATATTCTTGATAAAACCCTGCCCGGTTTGGGCTATGAGCTGGTGGATTTCGAGCTGACCGCGCAAGGCGATTTGCGTGTGTTTATCGATAAGCCGGAAGGCATTACCGTGGAAGATTGCGCCACGGTGAGCAACCATTTGAGCCGCGTTTTCATGGTGGAAGACGTGGATTACAAGCGTTTGGAAATTTCCAGCCCGGGCTTGGATCGTCCGCTGAAAAAAGCCGCCGACTTTGCCCGCTTTGCCGGTGAAAACGCCAAAATCAAAACCCGTCTGCCGATTGATGGTCAGAAAAACTTTATCGGCCGCATCGAAAAATGTGAAAACGATGTGGTTACCGTTGCTTTCGACGGCAAAACCGCTGAGATTGAAATCAGCAATATCGACAAAGCCCGTCTGCGTCCTGAATTCAAATTTTAAACATAATACATAACGGAGATTCTAAAGATGAGTCGTGAGATGTTACAACTTGCCGAAGCTTTGGCAAGCGAGAAAAACGTAGAAGCAGAAGTGGTGTTTCAGGCTTTGGAGTTTGCGCTGTCAACCGCTGCCAAAAAGAAAGCCAACCGCGAACACATGGACGTGCGTGTCGAAATCGACCGTGATACCGGCGAATACCGTACTTTCCGCCGTTGGTTGATTGTGGCCGACGAAGATTATACTTATCCGGATGTGGAAAAAACCATTGAAGAAATTCAAGAAGAAATTCCGGGTACCGATATTCAAATCGGCGAATATTACGAAGAGCAGCTGGAAAATGAAGGTTTCGGCCGTCAAGCTGCGCAAACCGCCAAACAAATTATTCTGCAACGCATCCGCGATGCCGAGCGTGAGCAAATCCTGAATGAATTCTTGCAACAAAAAGAAGACATTATTATGGGTACGGTGAAGCGTGTTGAGCGTCACGGCATCATCGTGGAAGTGATTTCAGGCAAATTAGATGCGCTGATTCCGCGCGACCAAATGATTCCGCGTGAAAACTTCCGCAGCGGCGACCGCATTCGCGCCTTGTTTGTACGCGTGGAAGAAATCGGCAATACCGGCCGCAAACAAGTGGTGTTGAGCCGCACTTCAGGCGAATTTTTGGCCAAACTGTATGAGCAGGAAGTGCCTGAAATTGCCGATGGCTTGTTGGAAATCCGCGAAGTGGCGCGTGACCCGGGTCAACGTGCAAAAGTGGCGGTAAAAGCTAACGACCAGCGCATCGATCCGCAAGGCACTTGTATTGGTGTGCGCGGTTCGCGCGTGAATGCGGTGAGCAACGAATTATCAGGCGAGCGTATTGACGTGGTGTTGTGGTCGTCTGAAACCGCACAATTTGTGATTAATGCCTTGTCGCCTGCCGAAGTCAGCCGTATTTTGATTGATGAAGACAAACATGCCGTTGATGTGATTGTGGCAGAAGACCAATTGGCCTTGGCCATCGGCCGCGGTGGTCAAAACGTGCGCTTGGCATCGGATTTGACCGGCTGGCAGTTGAACATCATGACTGTTAAAGAAGCAGATGAGCGCAATGAAGCAGAAGATGCCGCCATTCGCGAACTGTTTATCGGCCACATGAATATCGATGCCGAAACAGCGGATGTGTTGGTACAAGAAGGTTTTCAAACCTTGGAAGAAGTGGCGTATGTGCCTGCGGCTGAGTTGTTGGAAATTGAAGGTTTTAACGAAGAAATCGTTGAAGCCCTGCGCAACCGCGCCCGCGATGCGATTTTGACCTTGGCCATTGCCTCGGAAGAAAAATTGGCCGATATGTCAGAAGATATGCGCAATCTGGAAGGTTTGGATTCGGATATGCTGCGCGATCTGGCGCAAGCCGGTATTGCCACGCGTGACGATTTGGCCGAATTGTCCGTGGATGAATTGATTGAAATTACCGGTGTGACCGAAGACGAAGCCAAAACTGTGATTATGGCTGCGCGCGAACATTGGTTCACCGAAGAAAGTAACTGAGGGGGTAATAGATGAGTAACACAACCGTAGAACAATTTGCCACCGAAATGAATAAACCCGTCGATGTTTTGTTGAAGCAACTGCAAAGCGCTGGCGTGAATAAAAGTAGCGGCAGCGACTCGTTGACTTTGGAAGATAAGCAGCTTTTGGCTCAATATTTGAAAAAGCAAAATGGCAGCGACAACGCCACCATCAGCATTAGCCGTACCAAAAAAGAAGTCAGCACTGTGGGCAGCGTTAAAGTGGAAACGCGCCGTCGCAGCCGTGCCGTGAGCATTCCTTCTGCCGATGAGATTGCGGCCGAAGCCAAAGCCAAGGCTGAAGCACAAAAAGCAGCTGAAGCGGAAGCAGCACGCAAAGCGCAAGCGGAAAAAGAAGCAGCCGAGAAAGCTGCTGCCGAACGCGCAAAAGCGGAAGCTGAAGCAGCCCGCTTGAAAGCGGCGCAACAAGCCAAAGCAGAAGAGAAAAAAGCCGTTGAGCCTGAAGTGAAGCCGTCTGAAGAGAAGGCTGAAGAAAAAGCCAAACCGGCTGCTAAACCAAAACAGGACAAGCCACAAAACAAAGCGAAAGAAGCACCGAAAAAAGCTGTGTCGGCGCCGGCCGTACCTAAACCGGTGGTGAGTGCGGCCGAACAGGCTATGCGTGACGAAGAAGCCGAGCGCGCGGCTAAACTGCGTGCTGCCCAAGAAGCTTTGTTGCGTGAGAAACAAGAGCGTCAAGCACGTCGTGAAGCCGTGAAACAACAGGCTGCTCAAGAAGCAAAAGCGGCTAAAGAAAACAAAGCCGGCGAAGTGCGCAGCGCGAAACCTTCTAAACCGGCCAAGCCTGCTGAAAAAGCGGCAGAAGCTGATAAAGCAGCTGCTCCGGCTCGTGCGAAAAAAGATGATCGCCGTAATCGTGATGATGTCGATGCCCGTCCACGCGGCGGTAAAAATGCCAAAGGCGGCCGTAACCAAGGTGGCCAAGACGAACGCGTTCGTGGTGGCAAAAAAGGCAAAAAACAGCTCAAGCTGGAGCCAAATCAACACGCCTTCCAAGCGCCGACCGAGCCGGTGGTGCATGAAGTGTTGATTCCGGAAACCATTACCGTAGCCGATTTGGCGCACAAAATGGCGGTAAAAGGCGTGGAAGTGGTGAAAGCCTTGATGAAGATGGGCATGATGGTTACCATCAACCAATCCATCGACCAAGATACCGCATTGATCGTGGTAGAAGAACTCGGCCATATCGGTAAACCGGCTGCTGCGGACGATCCGGAAGCATTCTTGGATGAAAACGCCGAAGTTGTGGAAGCCGAATTGCTGTCACGTCCGCCTGTAGTGACCGTGATGGGTCACGTTGACCACGGTAAAACCTCGTTACTCGACTACATCCGTCGTGCCAAAGTGGTACAAGGCGAGGCCGGTGGTATTACCCAGCACATTGGTGCTTACCATGTACAAACCCCACGCGGTGTGATTACCTTCTTGGATACCCCGGGTCACGAAGCGTTTACTGCGATGCGTGCGCGTGGTGCCAGAGCGACTGACATCGTGATTTTGGTGGTGGCTGCCGATGACGGCGTGATGCCGCAAACCATCGAAGCGATTGCCCACGCGAAAGCAGCAGGTGTGCCGATGGTGGTTGCTGTGAACAAAATCGATAAAGAAGCGGCCAACCCTGAGCGTATCCGTCAAGAATTGACCGCGCATGAAGTGGTGCCGGACGAATGGGGCGGCGATGTTCAATTTATCGATGTTTCGGCCAAAAAAGGTCTGAACATTGATGCCTTGCTCGAAGCTGTGTTGCTGGAAGCTGAGGTATTGGAATTGACCGCACCGGTAGAAGCGCCGGCCAAAGGTATCATCGTTGAAGCCCGTTTGGACAAAGGCCGCGGTGCCGTAGCTACCCTGTTGGTGCAAAGCGGTACGCTGCGTAAAGGCGATATGCTGTTGGCCGGTACGGCCTTTGGTAAAATCCGTGCCATGAGCGATGAAAATGGTAAGTCGATTAGCGAAGCTGGTCCTTCTATTCCGGTAGAAATTTTGGGCTTGTCTGATGTGCCGAATGCGGGTGAAGATGCCATGGTGTTGGCCGACGAGAAAAAAGCGCGCGAGATTGCTTTGTTCCGTCAAGGTAAATACCGTGATGTCCGTTTGGCCAAACAACAAGCGGCGAAGCTGGAAAACATGTTTAACAACATGGGCGAAAGCCAAGCGCAATCTTTGTCGGTTATCATCAAAGCCGACGTACAAGGTTCTTACGAAGCTTTGTCAGGCAGTCTGAAAAAACTGTCGACCGACGAAGTCAAAGTCAATGTATTGCACAGCGGTGTCGGCGGTATTACCGAGAGTGACGTCAACTTGGCCATCGCTTCCGGTGCCGTGATTATCGGCTTTAACGTGCGCGCTGATGCATCTGCACGCAAACTGGCTGAAACCGAGAGCGTAGAAATCCGCTACTACAATATCATCTACGACGCGATTGACGATGTGAAAGCAGCCATGAGCGGTATGTTGGCACCTGAAGAAAAAGAACAGGTAACCGGTACGGTGGAAATCCGTCAAGTCATCAGCGTATCCAAAGTCGGCAATATTGCAGGCTGTATGGTGACCGATGGTGTGGTAAAACGCGATTCGCACATCCGTCTGATCCGTAACAACGTGGTGATTCATACCGGCGAACTGGCTTCGTTGAAACGCTATAAAGACGATGTCAAAGAAGTGCGCATGGGCTTTGAGTGTGGTTTGATGCTCAAAGGCTATAATGAAATCATGGAAGGCGACCAGCTCGAATGCTTCGATATCGTCGAAGTGGCGCGTTCGCTGTAATGTGATTGAATAGTCGATGAAAGGCCGTCTGAATTCAGACGGCCTTTTTTATGGTTTATTAGAGTGTATGAATGGTGAATATTGTAGATTTAAGTTCAATAAAATCAGTATTAAATTCACTTGGAATAATTTGTTAATTTATTAAAAAGTTAATTTAAAACAGTCAGTTATTTAATTAGTGTATTTGAACTATTTTCATTTTCGACAGGTCTAATGCTCGCACTATACGGTCTGATTAATCGCTGTTTCAGACGGCCTATGGCTGCATAACGTTAACAACTCAATTACTGCAGTCTTATACCATGGAAACGAATCAACAATTACGTACTACTCAAAGCTTGACCCAACATTTCGAAGGCACGGCTGCCGATGATGCTTATTATGTGAAATCAACCCAAGATACCATTAAAGAACAGGCCAATGGCGGTTATGATACGGTGTACAGCGATGTCAGCTATGTGTTGCCGACCCATGTCGAAGCGCTGGTGTTAACCGGCAGCGCCAATATTTACGGCTCAGGCAACAACAGCGGCAATATGTTGGTAGGCAATGAAGGCAAAAACCGCTTGAACGGCGGTCGTGGTAATGATGAAATATTCGGTAATCATGGCAACGATGTGCTCAACGGCGGTGAAGGCCACGACAAACTTTATGGCGGTACCGGTAATGATGTTTTGAACGGCCAAACCGGTAATGATGAGCTATACGGCGGCTTGGGTAGCGATACTTATCTTTTCCAAGCCAATAGCGGTAAGGATTTTTTATCTGACCGCGAAGGCAATAATACCGTACGTTTTGCTGCCGGTGTCAGCCCTGAAAGCATTCGCATTGAATCACTTTTAGACAGCGACGGTAATACCGGCTGGGTGATTCATTTTGATGAACAAAATGCATTGATTATCGCCAATCAATACTTATACGGCGAAACCCTGGTGAATTTCGGACGGGGCGACGGCAAAGACAGCCTTTACCTTGACTTAAAATCCGAGAGCGAAACGCTGCATTTCACCGGTGATTTGACCTTGTCGGATTTGACGCTGACCACCACCACACAAGGTGTATGGACAACGTGGCTTGTCGGCATCAAAGGCAGCAATGATTCCGTATCCATTGCGCAATACGAAGAAGGCGTGTTGAATTTCAACGATCAGCCCGGTACCGGCGTTGACCGCTTTACCTTTGAAAACGGTCAAAGCTACAGTGCTGCCGAATTCAGCGCCGCATTAAGCCAGCTGGAGCAAAACAACGCTGCCGTAATCTGATTGATGATTGAATTGTGACAAAAATAAAGGCCGTGTGAAAGCCATAGGTTTTCAGACGGCCTTTTGTATTTGATTCATTAATCATTGATTTATATTGGTTTTGTAATAGTTAAAAGATTAAAGAATTTTTAGCTTTCAATCCGTATCGTCACATCTTTGTCACATTCCCTTGCTAAACTGCCTGCGGTTATTGAGCAATAGGCCGTCTGAAACGTGCGGGCATTTTGTCGGGCAAATATCTTCAGTAGGCCGTCTGAAACATATCTGAATAGGGAATATCATGGGTAAACCATTTGTCGGCACCATCAAAAAATCACACGCCGAAGACATCGACAACAGCAGCAATAATCCGGCGTTTTCTCAAATTATGGACGCGCGCCTGTCACGCCGCCGCGTGTTGCAGAGCTTCGGCGCATTGGGTGTGACCAGCATGTTGCCGTTGAGCCTGATGAGCAAGGAAGCGCAAGCCGCGACAGAAGCAACGCGTTTCCAACCAACACCACGCTTCCCGCGCGCCACCACATTGGGCTTTAAGAGCGTACCGTTTTCCACTAAAGACAAAGTGATTGTGCCGGAAGGCTATACCGCGCAAGTGCTGTACCGTTGGGGCGACAGCACCGGTATCGCGGGTAATATGCCGGCATTTAAGAGCAATGCGGGCAACAGCGCAGCCGAGCAGGCCGCACAAGCTGGTATGCACCACGACGGTATGGCGTTTTTCTCGCTGCCTTTGGGTTCACAAACATCCAACCGCGGCCTGCTGGCGATGAACCACGAATACATCGACAACGGCTTGCTGTTCCCTGACGGCATGGCCAACTGGTCGTTGGAAAAAGCCCGTAAAGGCCAAAACGCAATGGGGATTTCGATGGTGGAAGTTCGCCGTGGTGCCAATGGCTGGCAAGTGGAGCGTCCGTCGCCGTTTGCCCGCCGCATTACCGCCAACACCCCGATGAGCGTAACCGGCCCTGCACGCGGCCACAGCCTGATGCGCACCGCCGCCGACAGCCAAGGCGCGCTGGTGTTGGGTACGATGCAAAACTGTGCCAACGGCCGCACACCGTGGGGCACTTATCTGACCTGCGAAGAAAACTGGAGCGACATTTTCACCAACAACAGCGGCGAAATCACGCCATTGGAGAAACGCTACGGCATCGGCAAGGAAGAAAACGATTATCTGTGGAGCAAGGTGGACGAGCGTTTCGACAGCAGCAAAAATCCGAATGAGCCGAACCGCTTTGGCTGGATTGTTGAAATTGACCCGTTTAATCCAAAATCCACGCCGCGCAAACACACGGGCTTGGGTCGCTTCAAACACGAAGGCGCCGAGCTGACCGTTACCCCAAGCGGCCGTTTGGCAGTATATATGGGTGACGACCAACGTTTTGAATACATTTATAAATTTGTTTCAAAAAACCGTTACCAACCGGGCGAGCAACACCGCGCGGCCAATATGCGTTTGCTGGAAGAGGGTACGCTGTATGTGGCGCGCTTCAATGAAGACGGCACCGGCGAATGGCTGCCGTTGGTACACGGCCAAAACGGTTTGACCGCAGAAAACGGCTTTGCCGACCAAGGAGAATTGTTGGTGAAAACCCGTTTGGCGGCAGACAAAGTCGGCGCCACCAAAATGGATCGTCCGGAATGGATTTCCGCCGACCCGTTTAAATCCGGCAGCCTGTATTGCACTTTGACCAACAACAGCCAACGCGGCCAAGAAGGCAAACCGGGCACTGATGCCGCCAATCCGCGCAGCAATAATTTGTTTGGCCACATCATCCACTGGCAGGAAGCCGATGGTGACGGCACGCAAACCGCGTTTAAATGGGATATTTTGGTGATGGCGGGCAAACCGGATGCGGCCAAAGAAGAACATCGCGGCAACATCAGCGGCGACGCCTTCGGTAGTCCGGATGGTTTGGCATTCGATCATCGCGGTGTGTTGTGGATTCAAACCGACGTATCGACTTCCACGCTGAACATGAAAGAATATGCCGGCATGGGCAACAACCAAATGGTGGCCACGATTCCGGGTACCGACGAATACCGCCGTTTCCTGACCGCACCAAACGGCGCAGAAGTGACCGGCATTGCGTTCACACCGGACAATAAAACGCTGTTTATCAACATTCAACACCCAGGCGAACCGGCTAAAGGCGCGTCTGATCCGACCAATCCGAAAGCAGTATCGTCATGGCCGGAAGGCATTCGCGGCGGCCGTCCGCGTGCGGCAACGGTGGTGATTACCAAGAATGATGGTGGGTTGATTGGCAGCTAAATAAAAATCCTTCTAATGACAACACAAAGGCCGTCTGAACAATATTTGTTCAGACGGCCTTTACTATTGACGATGAATTACTCAATCACTTCTTCGATAATCGTGTTGTAAGAAGAGGAATCGAAGGTTGGCATTGGCGGCGGCAACAGCGTATCGAGGCTGAGGCTGTTGGCATTTAAGGTCGGGTAGCCGCTGAAGGTTACCGAATAGCCGCCGCTGCCGGTGCTGCGCACTTTAGCGTGTGCGCCTAGTGGGAAGGTGGCTTTATTGGTGATGTGGCCGAATGGGAAGCCGCTCAATACCGGCACACGGGTTACGCGGTTGATTTGGTTGATGACCGCCGACAAATCATAGCTCGAATCATAGATATCGCGGATGGTGCCCATACGGAAATCGCCGAAGATAATCGCACGTTGCTTTTGCAATACACCGGATAAATAGAGCGTATTGAGCATGCGCTCGATGCGGTAAGGCTGTTCGCCCACATCTTCGAGAAACAGGATGCCGCCGTTGATATCGGGCATGTAAGGCGTACCGGCCAATGAGGCCAATACACTCAAATTGCCCCCCCAGAGTGTGCCTTCCACATTCACATCGCTGCGCTGGATGGCGGAGACATCGATGATGTTGGTGGTGTTGGTGGTGCCGCGGATAAACGAATCCATGGTGTACACGCTCGGGGTAGGTTTACCGAATTCGCTATACACCATCGGGCCGGCAAAACTCATCATATTGCCTTTGGCCAACAAGGCCAATTGCACGGCGCATACGTCGCTGAAGCCGAAAAATAAGGTGCCGCGTTCACGCATACGCGCGCCCAAGGAAGCAAAATCAATGTTTGGCAACAAACGTGCCGCACCATAGCCGCCGCGCAAGCCCATCAAGACTTTAGGCGTTTTCACACGGCCGCTGGCGACTTCTTGGAAATCATTGATGCGCTCGGCATCGGTTCCGGCAAAGCGCTGATAACGGCGCGAACCGGCCTGCTGGTTGGTGACGGTAAAACCGGCGTCATACAGGCGGGTTAAGCCGACATTGACGCGGTCGTAAGATTCGGCAAAGCCGGAAGGCGCGACAACACGCAAAATATTGTCACCGGAGCGGGCAGGTTGGGGGCGGCGGGGTTGCACAGTTTGGCTTCTTGATGGGGTACGGTTAACAGTAGGTTTCTGGGTAGAGCTGGTGCCACAGGCTTGCAGCAATCCTGCACCGGCCACTGCGGCCGAAGCGCGTAAAAAATGGCGGCGGGAAGGTTTCCAAGACATAAAACATCCTTTTTGATGGGGCGGCAAAACGCCGTATAGTTCATTTATATCAGGCCGTTTGAACAGCAGGCAGCCAAATAAATGGAATTGATTAAATGTTTCAGACGGCCTGTAATCCAAGAGGCCGTCTGAAACTTAAGCCAGCAGGGCTTTGATTTGTTGCGGCCAATCTTGCGGCAGCGTCATTTCGTGGCTGCGGCTGGCCGGTGCCCAAATCGGTGCCGGAAAATTGGCATCGTTTTCAAAACGCGCAATCACATGCCAATGCAGGTGCGGCACCACATTACCCAAGCTCGCCAAATTGATTTTGGTCGGTTTCAATACTTGGCGCATGGCGGATTCCACGCGATAGACCATATCCATGATTTCATCGCGCTGCGCTTGCGGCAAATCGGTCATTTCCGCGACATGTTGTTGCCAAATCACGCGACAGAAAGCAGGCGAACCGGCTTCATTGTGCACGGCAATCACGCGCAGATTCGGTGTTTGCAGCAAAACATCTTCATTTTCCGCATGGCAAATCGGGCAACTCATGGCAATCCTTATGACATCAATCGAATCGAAGGGCATATTCTAAGAGAAAAGGCCGTCTGAATCATCTTTTCAGACGGCCTTTTGACATAACTTTAGAAAAATGTGGCAATTTGTCGGTTGGGAAACAAGTTTGGCAGAAGATGTAATGAATCTTTCATTTGCGCACACTACATAAATTTTGCCGCGCCACGGTTGGCCAATTCATCGGCGCGTTCGTTTTCCGCATGTCCCGCGTGGCCTTTGACCCACGTCCAGCGTACATCATGTTGGCTGACCAGTTCATCCAGCGTTTTCCACAAATCATCGTTTTTCACCGGCTTTTTGGCGGCGGTTTTCCAGCCGTTTTTTTTCCAGCCGGCAATCCAGCTTTCCATGCCGTTTTTGACGTATTGCGAGTCGGTGCAGATTTGCACGGTGCAGCGGCGTTTCAAGCTTTTCAAGCCTTCGATGACGGCGGTGAGTTCCATGCGGTTGTTGGTGGTTTCGGCTTCGCCGCCGAATAGCTCTTTTTCATGCACGCCGTAGCGCATCAACACGCCCCAGCCGCCCGCACCCGGATTGCCTTTGCAGGCGCCGTCGGTATATAGGTAAACGGTTTTATCCATAAAACGTCTCTTGATTGAACCGCCGAATCATAACACAGGCCGTCTGAAAAGATTGAATTTAAAATAAACAAGCATATAATATGAATGTTATTTTAAAAGGAAACCACATGAGCGCGTCACAAGCATTATTCCGCTATCAGCAATTGCCGGTTTGGACTGCCGACACCATTCCCGAAGCCTTATTGAGCCAACACAATACCCAAGAAGGTACATGGGGCAATTTAATCGTCAAAAAAGGCCGTCTGAAATTTTATGAATTGTCGGAAACAGGCGAAATTTTGGCCGAACACGAACTCACGCCCGAGAGTGATGATTGGCTGATTGCGCCGCAGCAATGGCACAAAATCCAAGCGCAAACGGCTGATACCGAAATCCAGCTTGAGTTCTACTGCCAAGCCGCGGATTATTTCCACAAAAAATACGGCATGAGTGCCACGCATTCTGCCGTACGCGCCGCTGAAAACATCGTGCCGCCGGGCAAGGCATTGGACATGGGCTGCGGACAAGGCCGCAATGCGTTGTATCTCGCGTTGCAAGGATTCGACGTCACCGCCGTCGATAACAACCCGATGGCGGTGCAAAACGTGCAGGAGCTGGCCGCACGCGAAGGGCTGGAAGTGGATGCGTTTGAATACGATTTAAATGCCGCCAATATTCAGGACGATTTCGATTACATTGTGGCAACCGTGGTGATGATGTTCCTCCAGCCGCGCTTTATTCCGCAAGTGATTGCCAACATGAAAACGCGCACCAAAGCTGGTGGCTACAATTTGATTGTCTCGGCGATGGATACCGAAGATTTTCCATGCCCGATGCCGTTTCCGTTTAAATTCAGCGAAGGCGAATTGCGCGAATACTATCAGGATTGGGAATTAGTTGAATACAAAGAAGAATTGGGTGCGATGCACGCCAAAGACGAATTTGGCAATCCGATTCAGTTTAAATTTGTGACCATGCTGGCGAAAAAGCCGGCGTAAAGCAATAGGCCGTCTGAAAGGAAATGCTTTCAGACGGCCTATTGATTGAGATAGTCGTTTTAAATAGAAATAAGACAAGGCGACAGAGACCGTCGTGTACACTTAGTACATAAGGGAGCTGGCAACGCTGTATTATTTTTATTTTAAACGACTATATTATGGCTATGCCAAAATTTGTTCAAACTTGCCAATCAATTGATTGATAATGGCTTCTTCGCTGAATTCGGTCAAACAATCTTGACGCAGCTTTTGTGGTGAGAAACGGTCGCGCTGTTCATACATTTGAATTAAGGCATCGGCGAGTGCATCGATGTTTTCAGTTGGAATAAGAAAACCGTTTTCCGGCCGCACAATCGATTGCGGGCCGCCGCATTTTGTGGCAATCACCGGCAAACCTTGCGACAGGGCTTCGATATAGACCACGCCGAAGGTTTCGGTGCGGCTGGCCAATACAAAGGCATCGCTTTGGCGCATTAAATTCAATACTTCATCGGTTTTCAGCGCGCCTAAGAAGCTGACTGATTCGGTAATGCCCAATTGTTTGGCAAGATTTTTTAGATTCTCGCCTTCCGGGCCGGCACCGCCGATTTTGAGTTTTAAATCAGGATATTTCTGCAAGGCTTTGGCAAAGGCGGGCAGGAGTAAATCATGGCCTTTTAAATGGCGCAAATGGGAAACGCTGCAAAAGGTGAAATCGCTTTCTGATTTTTCAGGAAATTCAAACGGTTGGGTGAAGTGTTTGCCTAAAATATTCGGTAAATAAGACCATTGTGTGCCGGGATATTTTTGATTGAGTAAGTCGGCAAAATCGCGACTGACGGCATAAAGGCCGGAAGCGTGTTTGGCTGCTTCGCGCATAGCCGGCCATTGGTCATCACGAATCAGATCGCGGGCGTAGGTGCTGCTGTGTTCCGTGATAATGTAGGGAATGCCGTATTTCTTGAAGATTTTACAGGCCAAAATGCCGGCATAATTCACCACATGCGCATGAATTAAATCGGGTTTGCCGTTTTCTTTGATGTAGGCTTCAAATGCTTTCATGCCTGCACGTACCCACAACACGCGGTTTAAATCAACAAAAGGCGAGCGCGGGAACAGATACATGCCGTCATAAACATAGATATCCATTTGGTTTTCTTGATATTTTCTAAGTCCGTAAGGGCCGCTAAGCAAGGTTTTCGGCTGCGCGCGCAGGTGGCGGAACATCGGCGCAATGACACTGACTTTGTTGATTTTGCTGCTTTTCTGCAAGCCTTGAGCCTGAATTCTGAAGAAAATTCCATCAACATCTTGCTGGGATTTGGGATACCAAGAAGGGAGAACGACAACGTGCATGGGGATTCCTGAAAAGAGATAAGGAATGATTCAAATCATTCAGACCTAAAAAATCGAAAATAATTCAATTTCAATAATGGATATTTGATGGGAAGAATAGGCCGTCTGAAAGGAAATGCTTTCAGACGGCCTTTAACTATCCACTCTTATTCGCCCGCTACGGTCATCTCACTAATCAGCACCGAGCCAATTTTGTTGGACGAGCGGCGCAGGGCATCGTTGGCGATGCCGACGACGTTTTGATACATATCCTGCAATCGTCCGGCAATGGTGATTTCGTGCACGGGATAGGCGATTACACCGTTTTCCACCCAGAATCCGGCGGCACCGCGCGAATAGTCGCCGGTGATGGTGTTGACACCTTGCCCCATCAGTTCGGTTACCAGTAAGCCTGTGCCCATTTCTTTGAGCAGGTCGGCTTGGCTGGTGTGGGTGTGGCTGAGATACAGATTATGTGCGCCGCCTGCGTTGCCGGTGGATGTCATGCCGAGTTTGCGGGCGCTGTAGCTGCTTAAAAGGTAGCCTTGTACCACGCCGTTTTCAATCAGGAAACGCGGGCGGGTGGCAACACCTTCGGAGTCGAAATAAGTACTGCCGAAAGCGCGTGGGATATGCGGTTCCTCGCGCAGGTTGACGAAATCGGGCAGGATTTTTTTGCCCAAACTGTCGATTAAGAAGCTGCTTTGGCGGTAAAGCGCACCGCCGCTCAATGCACCGACCAAATGGCCGATTAAACCGCCGGCGACGGTGGTGTCGAACATCACCGGATAGCTGCCGGTGGGCAGGGTTTGGCTGTCGAGGCGGCGTACCGTGCGCTCGGCGGCGGTGCGGCCGATGCTTTCCGGTGAGTCCATATCTTGATGGCGGCAAGAAGCGTCATACCAATAATCGCGCTGCATGCCATGCTCATCGGCGGCGACCACGCTGCAGGAAATGCTGTGGCGCGTGCCTTGCTGGTGTGCCATAAAGCCGTGCGAATTGCCGTAAACGTATTGATAATGGCTGGTTTGCACGCCGGCGCCTTCGGAATTTTCGATGCGCGAATCAAATGACAAGGCGGCTTGTTCGCATTGTTTGGCCAGTTCGATGGCGGCTTCGGCGCTTAAATCCCACTCGTGATAGCGGTCGAGATCGCCGATTTCGGTGGCCATCAAATCTTTATCGGCCAAGCCTGCGCAATCGTCTTCGGCGGTGTATTTGGCGATGTCGATGGCGGCTTGCACGGTGTCCTGTAAGGCATTGGGTGAGAAATCAGCGGTGCTGGCGCGGCCTTTGCGTTGGCCGACGTAAACAGTGATGTCCAACGATTTATCCTGCTGGAATTCGATTTGCTCGATTTCGTTCAGGCGCACGCTCACGCCTTGGCCGATGGATTCGCTGAAGTCGGCTTCGGCAGCAGTAGCCCCCAATTGCTGCGCCAGTGAAAGCGTTTGGCCGCACAGTTGGATCAGTTCGTCTTGAGAGTGGTTAAACAGCATAAAGATTATCCGGAAAAAAGTGCGCTTATTTTAACTGTTTTCAGACGGCCTCGGCAAAAATGTCGTCATAGGTGGAATATATTGAACCGACAGCGCCGTCATCTCATGGTAAAATCAGCGATTGAAAAAATTTACCGAGCAAATGCGATATGATTGATAACGAAGAAGAATGGGTCAGCAAAACCCAGATGAAAAAGCAGATGAACCATCTGCAGGATTTGGGCATGGAATTGACCAAGCTGTCGAACGAAACGCTGAAGAAAATCGGTTTGGACGAAGATTTATACGAAGCCGTGCAAGGCTATAAAAAAATCACCTCCAACAGCGCGCTCAAACGCCAAGCGCAATATATCGGCCGCCTGATGCGCGACACCGATCCCGAGCCGATTGAACGCTATCTGGCCAAGCTGCGCGGCGACAATGCGGCGCACAATGCCTTTTTGCAACGCGTGGAGCAAGCCCGCGAACGTCTGATTGCTGACGATGATGCGTTTACGACATTCATGGCCGATTACCCGCAAGCCGATGCCGGAAAACTGCGCACCTTAATCCGCAACACGCGCAAAGAGCAGGAGCAAAACAAACCGCCGAAAAGCTTCCGCGCTTTGTTCCAAGAAGTGAAGGCTGTGATGGAAGGTAATTCTGGTGGCGATGATGATTTTGATGTCGCAGATATTGAAGAATAATTATGTTCTCTTACAGTTTCAGACGGCCTCGTAAACCACAGGCCGTCTGAAAATCATTTAACCTCATTCATGAAACCACAACATGGCCGTAAAGATACAAACCCGTTCAATCAACCAATCCGTGTGCGACACCTTAATCAATGCCGGTGCCGACCCGCTGATTGCGCGCCTGTGTGCCGCGCGTGATGTGCAAACACCGCAGGAATTGGAAGACAAGCTCACCGGACTGCTGCCGTATCAGTCGCTGACCCAATGCGAAGCGGCGGCGGCGCGTTTGGCCGATGCCATTGCGCGGCAGGAAAAAATCTTGATTGTGGCCGACTACGATGCTGATGGTGCAACTGCTTGCGCAGTGGGCATCAAAGGCTTGAGCGCGATGGGAGCGGTGGTGGATTTTTTGGTGCCCAACCGTTTTGAACACGGCTACGGCCTCACGCCTGAATTGGCGGAAATCGCAGCAGAAAAGGGCACCAACTTGCTGCTGACGGTGGATAACGGCATCGCCAGCTTGGCCGGTGTGGCACGGGCGCAGGCCTTGGGTTTGGATGTGGTGGTGACTGACCATCACCTTCCGGCCGAGCAGGTGCCGGATTGTATTATTGTGAATCCGAACCAGCGCGGTTGCGGCTTTGAGAGCAAAAGTCTGGCCGGCGTGGGCGTGATTTTTTATGTGTTGATGGCTTTGCGTGCCGAATTGCGCCGCCGACACTATTTTTCAGACGGCCTGCAAGAACCGAATTTGGCGGAATTATTGGATTTGGTGGCATTGGGTACGGTGGCCGATGTGGTTTCGCTTGACCACAATAACCGCATTTTGGTGTCGCAAGGATTAAAACGCATGCGGCAGGGTAAGATGCGGCCGGGCATTCGCGCATTGTTTGAAGTGGCGCGGCGCGATTGGCGCAAGGCGCAGCCGTTTGACATGGGCTTTGCGTTGGGGCCGCGCATCAATGCGGCCGGCCGTTTGGACGATATGTCGCTCGGCATCGCCTGTTTGCTGGCCGACAATGACGCACAGGCTCAAGAGCTGGCGGCACAGTTGAACAACCTTAATATCGAGCGTCGCGAAATCGAGCAATCCATGCTGCAAGATGCCTTGGATTCATTCCCCGAAACCTTGCCGAGCCAGCAAACCACGTTGGTGGCTTACCGTGAAGACTATCATCAGGGCGTGGTCGGCATTGTCGCCAGCCGCTTGAAAGACCGCTTTTACCGCCCGACCATTGTGTTTGCGCCGGCGGATAACGGCGAAGTGCGCGGTTCGGGGCGTTCTATACCGAATCTGCACTTGCGCGATGCCTTGGATTTGGTCAGCAAACGCCATCCCGATTTGATTTTGAAATTCGGTGGCCACGCGATGGCGGCGGGCTTGAGTATTTTAGAACACAATATTCCTGCGTTTCAGACGGCCTTTGAGCAAGCCGTGCGCGATATGGTGCGCGAAGACGATTTGTCGCAAACCTTCATTACCGACGGCAGCCTGCCTGCGGTCGAAATTACCTTGGAACAAGCGCAAAACCTTGCCCGCCATGTATGGGGACAGGGCTTTGCACCGCCAAGCTTTACCGATGAATTTCATGTCGTGCGCCAGCAATGGATGGGCGCGGAAGGCAAGCATAAAAAAGTGTGGCTGCAAAAAGACGGCTTTGAATTTGAAGCAATGTTTTGGCGATGCAGCGAAGAAATTCCCGAATATATCCGCACCGTGTACCGCCCCGTAGCCAATGAATGGCGCAATAATGTGGAATTGCAGCTTTATATTGATTATTGGGAAGCGGCTTAAAGAATATAAAATTAGGCCGAGACCTTTGCAAAACTGATCAATCATTAATAAAAACCAGAACTGCCGTCATTCCTGCGCAGGCGGGAATCCATCTCAGAATTCAAGAAACCTATTTTATTCAATAGTTTGTCATATTGAAAAATGGATCCCCGCCTGCGCGGGAATGACGGCGGTTTTATGTGTGCTGGCTCTTGAAGGAGTTTTGCAAAGGTCTCAGGCCGTCTGAAAGTCAGTAAATGCTTTCAGACGGCCTGAATATTGTTTGGATTTTAAACTGAAGTCATGCCATGAAATTTCTGATATTTTTACTTGTTGCCGCTTTGGGTAATGTACTGTACCACACCGGACAAAAATCACTGCATGATGTGGCAAGTAACCCGATGAGCGTGTTGGCAGTGTATTATGCTGCGGCGCTGGTGTTGAGCTTACTGCTGATGCCTTTGTTCGGCAAAGTGTCGTTTAATGATACTGCCACGCTGGCAGCAAATTGGCGTGTTTGGTTGGTGGCCGGTGGTATTTTGCTGATTGAGCTGGGCTTTTTGTTGGCTTACCAATCTGGTGGCTCGGCACAATGGTCGGGCGTGGCGGTGAACGGTATGGCCGCTTTGCTGTTGATACCGTTGGCGATTTGGCTGTTTGGCGAGCAATTTTCATGGCAAAAAGTGTTGGGAATTGTGCTGACCTTGAGCGGGCTTTATTTTTTGGTGAGAAAATAGAATACTGGCTTTCATCACAAAAAGCTGAGACCTTTGCAAAATACCCACCTTTGGCACATTTCTTCCTTATACGCTGCTTGAAAGCTTGCCTATCTAAGTGATATGTCTGCGCTTTCTGTACTGTTACAACTTCGAACTGCACTCAAATCTGGGGTTGTACAAAGGTCTCAGACCGTCTGAAACACGATGTTTCAGACGGCCTTACATTCGCATTTCAAGTGCAACGCTCAAATGCCATTGGCAAGGGCTGCTGAAAACAGATCACCCGGTGTCTCATAGTCCAATGTCTTTCTCGGTCGGCGG
>NZ_PDBT02000004.1:0-53720 GCF_002551535.2 Neisseria sp. N95_16 | reverse complement strand
CGGTTCTCGCCATTGTTTGTGTTTGCCTATATTTCGTTGGAATATAGGGTTAAAATAGGGCTCTTTTGGGCTTATTCAAATTAGGGACACGCCCTAATACGCTGATTTATTTTTTATCCTTGTATATCTAAAAAGGCCGTCTGAAAACTAAAATTTTCAGACGGCCTTTGCCATGTTTAAAATCAAAGCTGGTCTTTTTGCGCCAAAATGCGGCGGCTGCCGCTGATGTCGGCAGGGGTGACCACTCCTGCGTTTTCCAATGCTTCCATCAAATTAGCCGCACGGTTGTAGCCGATGCGTAATTGGCGTTGCAAAGCGGAAATTGAGGTTTTTTTGCTGTCTAACACAAATGCAACGGCTTGGTCGAATAATTCGTCGCTGTCGGCATTTGGGTTGACGATGTTTGTGGTTTCCAAAGCTGCTTCACCGCTGAGCAAGCCTTCGATGTAGCGGGTTGGGGCTTGTTCTTTGACATGGGCAACGACTTTATGCACTTCATCATCCGAGACAAACGCACCTTGCACGCGGGTTGGCTCGGCGCTGCCCGGTTGCAGGAATAAAGAGTCACCGTATTTCAGCAATTCGTCTGCGCCCATTTGGTCGAGAATGGTGCGGCTGTCGATTTTACTTTGCACGGTAAAGGCCATGCGCGTCGGGATGTTGGCTTTGATTAAACCGGTTACCACATCGACACTCGGGCGTTGTGTGGCAACAATCATGTGAATGCCAGCGGCACGCGCTTTTTGCGCCAAGCGGGCGATTTGCTGCTCGACGGCTTTGCGTTCGGTCATCATCAAATCGGCCAATTCATCAATCACCAACACAATCAGCGGCAGTTTTTCCAATGGCTCGGGGTCATCAGGATTTAAGCTGAAAGGGTTCAGCAACGGCTTGCCTGCTGCTTTGGCATCTTCGACTTTCTTATTGAAGCCGTCTAAATTGCGCACGCCGGCATGGGAAAGCAGGCGGTAGCGTTTTTCCATTTCGGCCACACACCAGTTCAGCGCCTGACCGGCTTCACGCATATCGGTGACCACCGGGCAGAGCAGGTGCGGGATGCCGTCGTAAATGCTCAATTCCAGCATTTTGGGGTCAATCATGATGAAGCGCACTTCATCCGGCGTGGCTTTATACAGCATGGACATAATCATGCCGTTGACGCCGACGGATTTGCCCGAACCGGTCATACCGGCTACCAATAAATGGGGCATTTTGGCCAAATCGCCGACTACCGGATTGCCGGAAATGTCTTTGCCCAAGGCGACAGTCAGCTTCGATTTCGCTTCGTTAAACACTTCTGAAGACAAGATTTCACTCAACATCACGTCTTGGCGGTGTTCGTTTGGCAATTCAATGCCCATGGTGTTTTTACCGGCAATGGTTTCCACCACGCGCACGGCCTGCACCGACATCGAACGCGCCAAGTCTTTGGCCAAACCAACAATCTGGCTGCCTTTCACGCCTTGCGCCGGTTCAATTTCAAAACGGGTAATCACAGGGCCTGCGGTGGCCGACACTACTTGCACGCCAATGCCAAATTCGGCCAGCTTGGATTCGATGCGTTCGGCAGTTTGCTGCAACACATCGGGATCAACGGCTACCGGTTCACCTTCAGGTATGCGCAGCAAATTCATGCTCGGTTTGTGGTATTCGCCCACGGCTTGCGGCTCTTTATGGTCGTCAAACAAAGACGTTTGAATTTTAGGCGGCGGCGCTACGGATACGGTCACGGCTTTGCGGTTGCTGCTGCTGCCTTCGATTTTCTGCATAGGCTCAGCAGTGATGGTCTTGGCTTCTTTCAATAGGCGGCGAGCCGGTTTGGTGTCGCGCAAATCGGTGGTGTCGTCGGCTTTTTGCTGCTTTTTATCGGCGATTTTTTGTTTGAGGTTTTGCAGGTTTTTTTCGGCATTGTGGCCGGTTTTAGCCAATACTTCCAGCCACGAAACTTGCGCCAGCAGTGAAATAGCCAACAGTAACACAACAAACATAATCAACAGGCTGCCGGATTTGCCCAGCAGCCAACCCAATCCCGAACCGGCAAACGCACCGATTAAACCACCGGCACCCACGGGCAGCGAGTCATTCAATGCGGCATCGAATGCGAAGTGCTCCAAAATCGGGCTGCACACCAGCAGCAAAAATAAGGCCAAAGCCGCTACGCCGTGATTGTAGGGTTTATGGTTTTCTTGCTTTTGCAGCGGACGGAAGTTTTTATAGAGAAACATACCCGAGGCGATAATCCACCACCAAAACGACAGGCCGAATAGGTAATAGCCAATGTCTGATACATACGCGCCGAACAAGCCGCCGAAGTTTTGCACTTTGCTGGTGTTGGCCACGCTGCGCGACCACGCCGGATCGCTCATGTCAAAGCTCAATAAAGAAATCGCCAGATAAATGGTCATCACCAAGCCGAACAGCCACATGGTGTCGTTGATGAGGTTCACTACATGCTCGGGGCGGGCTTTTTTTTCTTCGTCTTTTTGTAAGGCTTTGGCTGCTTTCAGGCTTTCCGACAACTTATTGGGCTGGGCAGCAGCTTGTGCTTTGGCTGAGCGGCGCACAGCAGGCTTGGCGGCTTCCGTTTTGGCTTTGACTTTGGGAGGTGTTTTCGTAGATTTTGTGGCCATAGAATTCTGTTGCAGAGGCCGTCTGAAACGGCGTCTAAAAGTAATGTGCGTAATGTCGAATTATACAATAAACCGCTGTCGTAATATACACAAAGGCCGTCTGAAATGTTTCAGACGGCCTAAATGATTGGTCTTAAATCAGGTTGCTGATAAAAATCAGTAGAATCACCAACGGCACCAAATATTTGACATAGTTGAACCAAATATTCACAGTGGTGTCGTTGCCTTGATGACGCAATTCGTCTTTCGCTTCATCTTTCATCATAAAGCCGACAAACAATGCCGAGCCCAAAGCCGTGAGCATAAACAGAATATTGCCGCTGATGAAATCGAAAGCATCAAAAATATTGCGGCCGAAAATTGAAATATCCCGCCAAGGGCCATAAGCTAAAATCGATGGAATATTGCCCAATACATAAATACCGCCCAATACAATGGTAATCGCTGCAGCACGACGGATTTTGGTTTTTTCCTGTAGCGCCGTAATCAACACTTCGTAAATGGTTAAAGAAGTGGTGAGCGCGGCAATCAGCAGCAGCGAGAAGAAAATCACCGCAAACACAGAGCCTGCCCACATATTGGAAAACACGATCGGCAGGCTTTGAAACACCAATGTCGGGCCGGAATTTGGCGCTACACCAAAGCTGAAGAGTGAAGGAAAAATCATAAAGCCCGCCAATACTGCAATCAAGGTATTGGTAACGGCGGTGATGACGGCCGTCTGAACCAGATTTTCGTTTTTATCCAAATAGCTCGACAAGGTAATCATCACGCCGAAGCCTAAACTCAAGGCGAAAAATACTTGTCCGAGCACGAAGACAAACAATTGCGCCGTGATTTTGCTGAAATCGGGTTTCAGATAAAACGTGATGCCTTCCATCGCGCCGGGTAGGGTAACGTTGCGCACCACCATCGCAATCAGGAATAAAAACAGCAGCGGCATTAAGTATTTGGCTGCTTTTTCAATGCCGCCAATCACGCCTTTGACCAAAATAAAATAGTTCGCCAACACAAACAGCAGGGTGTAAAGCGCAATCGACCATGGGCTATTTTCAATATGTTCGCTAAAAAATGCTTTGGTGACTTCTCCGTGAATCGGTTGCGACACATCCAAGCCGCCATCGATTAAGTTCATGATATAGCTGATAACCCAGCCGCCAAGCACCATATAATAAGCCATGATGCCGAATGCGCCGAGTAAGCCCATCCAGCCGACAAGTTTCCAGATTTTTGGTACCGGTTTGCCGTTGAGTTCGCCGCCAAAGGCATCCAGCGCGTTGACGCCTTTACGCCGACCAATCACGTTTTCCACCAAAATCATCGGAATACCGATCACAATCATGGCAATACAAAATAAAAACACATACGCGCCGCCACCGTTTTCACCGACTAAATAGGGGAAACGCCAAGTAGCGCCGAAGCCGACCGTCGCGCCGGCAACAGTCAGAATATAGGTCAATCGGTTTGACCAGGTTTGACGGGGTTGGGAAGAATTCATATTAATATATTCATAACAAGCAAAACTAAACGGCAATATTATACGCCTGATAAAGTATGCAATTTAGCTGAATATCAAAAAGTCTGATAGCGAATAATGCTGGAAAAGATAATTTTTATAGTGAAAAATAGTCATAATTAAGGCCGTCTGAAAGCAAAACAGGCGAAAAGACTGGTTTGAGATTGGGTTAACGATTCAGATTTGAGAGAGAGCTTGTGCTGTTACTGCGCAAACCTGTAGATAATCAAAACGAAAAAACCTGCCATAGGCAGGTTTTTTAATGTTCATCTAGAAAATAGATGTCGGATTAGCGGTCGTTAACCCAATCGTCCAATTCTTTTTCAACTTGTTCTTTGGTGTAGCCGTAACGCTCTTGAATGCGTCCTGCCAACTGATCGCGTTGGCCTTCTACGACTGCCCAATCATCATCGGTTAATTGGCCCCATTTCACTTTGGCTTTACCTTTTAATTGATCCCATTTACCTTCTACTTGATCCCAGTTCATACCAGTTCCTTTCGTTATGTTTTAAGGGGTACACACTTTGTGTCTTGTGTGAAACCATCGTAACCAAACGCGCTTGGCTGTGCAAGTAGGGAAATCACTGCCTTTACAATTAAATATTTTATCTCATTGTTTTCTAGAAAAATATTTAAAATGAATGAAATAGCATTTACTTAAACAATTAAATTTTAAAGAAAACAGACAAAATCATGGTTTGGTAAAACTTGAATGACGATTTAGATAGCAGGCTAAATTGGCTAGAGTAGTAAAATAAATTAATCAAAAGCTATTTGTTAATTGATGATAAATTTGGGATAAAAAAAAACCATCTATACTAAGGGGAAAAGTATAGATGGCCAAACACATTACGGGGAAAACGTCTTACTCACTTACTTACTTCTCTCGAAGCAAGTGTTACTCAGACAGGCGAATTATATAATAGTTCAGCGATATTTGTGTTAAGTTTTGTTAATTATAAAAGATGCTAAATAATTAATTGATTTTATTGAATTTAAAAATTCAAAATGTGTAATGATTTTTTGCAAAAACACAATTCAATAATCCATTTTGGATAAATTTCCATTCGCCCGCGGCTAAATTTTGCGTGTCCCAATCGCCGAATTTATCGCGATGTAGCTGTGCGACCCGGTTGCCGGCAGCGGCCACCATGCGTTTGACTTGGTGGTATTTGCCTTCGGTAATCGTCATGATCAGCGTGTTGGCATCTTCCAAATAAGCTTCGGCTGCGCGAACGGTTTCGTTGTCGTCATGTAATAGCACGCCGTTTTTCAAGGTTTCGCACAAGCTGTCATCAGCGGCGTGTTTGAGTGTCACGCGGTAAATTTTCGCCACTTTATGCTTGGGTGAGGTCACGCGGTGGTTGAACTGGCCGTCGTTGGTAATCAGCAAAACGCCTGTGGTGTCGGCATCCAAGCGGCCAACTGCCTGCATATCGATATTGCGCATGTGGTCGGGAAACAGGCTGAATACACTCGGGTATTGCTGCGGTTTGTGCGAGGTTTCGTAATTGGCAGGTTTGTTGAGCAGAATATAGAAGTGGGGCATGGGTACGACCACCACGTCATCGCCGTCAATGCTGAGCGTGTTGACATCGGCAGGTTCGATGGTGCTTTTGGCGTTGTTCCAAATGTCGCCGTTAATCACGACGCAATCGTTGTCGATCAGCCATTGGCATTGCTTGCGGCTACCGAGGCCTTGTGATTGCAGGTATTTGAGAAGTTGCATAATAGTATAGGGAATCAAGGTTCAGACGGCCTATTGTACTGTAATTTAGGCCGTCTGAAAGGTCTCAGGATTTGGACAGCAAAAAAAATCGCCCCTTTAAAATAATTAAGGGGCGCAAAAGGAACACAAACCACTACCAAAACTGTTACAGGGCAAATTCTCCTAATTTATGTGTTGCCGGATAAAGTGCTTTCATCAAATCATGCGGTGAGAGCGATAAATCTTTGCTGCCTGTGGTCAGGCGGCCTTGTTGCGGGGTAAGCTCCAATAGGCAGGTGGGGGCTGCTTGGATATGCTTACCTTTGCTGCGTTCCAAGCGACGCTGTAGGGCGCTGCTGACGCGCTGGTATAAATTGTCTTTCTGTTTCACTTCGCGGGTGTGGGCAACCCAACTTAACCGCGCTTGTGAAACTTCGTCTTCAATCAGCAAAATACCGGTATCAGATGGATTTTCAGACGGCATACACGGTAATCCAACATAATATCGACCATCTAAAGTCACATACACTGCGTCGTGTATTTCACAATCGCCGCAGCCTTGTGTGGCCAAAAGCGAGCGGATGGTGTGTTGGTGCAGTCTCAGAATGTCGAGAGAGACTTGCTTAAAAATACTTTCTGGCATGTGCTTCTCCTTTCTTTCTGTGTGTTGCGTTGTGTGTTTCGATGAGTTGAATTATACGGATTTCTCTCTAATTTGCAAATGATAATTGTTATTATTTTTTAATAATGAGATAAGATTTTGATTTTTATTAAAATTAATTTGAGATAAATTTTCAAAGCTTGAGTGATTTAGTAGGGAAATAGTAAAAATCAGCTTTTGCGGCATATTTTAATTGTTGTCTAAAAGTTTTCAGACGGCCTGAGTATTTGGGTGAATGAAAATCCGACTAAACTTTTGCAAACTATACTTTCACGCATTGATTTAGTATGATTCGGGCAACGAAAAAAGGACAGCCTCATGAGCAAACGCCAGATTATATTCGATACCGAGACCACCGGTTTTCTTGACGACCCGACCAACCGCATGATTGAGTTTGCCGGTGTTGAGATGATCAACCGTCAATTGACCGGCAATTATCTGCATCTTTATATCCATCCCGAACGCGATATTCCGGAAGACGCAGTTAAAGTGCATGGTTTGACATTGGAAGTGTTGGAAGAAAAAAACGCGCCGGTTTTTGCGGCGGTGGGGAATCAAATCGCCGATTTTATCCGCGATGCCGAAATCATTGCCCACAATGCGCCGTTTGATGAAGGCTTTTTAAACCGCGAATTTTCCAAAATCGGTTTGCCCAATGTGCGCGAGCTCGGCTGCCAAGTGACCGACACCTTGGCAATGGCACGTGAAATGTTCCCCGGCCAGAAAAACAGCTTGGATGTATTGTGTAACCGTTTTTCCGTCGACCGCAGTAAGCGTGTGTTGCACGGCGCATTGATCGACTGCGAATTATTGGCCGATGTGTATCTGGCCATGACCCGCCAGCAGTTTGACTTGATGGGCGGCGCAAATGAAGAAAGCGGCGAGGGGCAAGCGCAGGTGAATCTGGTGCAAACCACACGCAATGGCCGCCTGAAAGTGGTGCGTGCCGATGAAAGCGAATTGGCCGAGCATGAACAATATTTAGATGCGCTGGGCGATGAATGCGTTTGGCGCAAACCGGCAACGGTGGAGCAGCAGGCATGAAACGCAATATCGCTTTGATTCCGGCCGCCGGTATCGGCGCACGTTTTGGCGCGGGCAAGCCCAAGCAATATGTGGAAATCAACGGCAAAACCGTGTTGCAACACACTGTCGATATTTTCGAGCAGCATGAGCAAATTGATTTTATTGCCGTTATCGTGTCGCCGGAAGACCATATTTTTCAGACGGCCTCGGATAAAGTTGGCATATTTAAGGTGGGCGGTGAAACGCGTGCCGAAACCGTGCGCAACGGTGTGGAAGTTTTATTAAAACAAGGTTTGGCAGCGGAAACCGACAATATTTTGGTGCACGATGCCGCACGTTGCTGCCTGCCTGCCGAAGCCTTGAGCCGCTTGATTGAAGCAGCAGCCAATGTCGAACAAGGCGGGATTCTGGCGGTGCCGGTGGCGGACACTTTGAAACGCGCGGGTGAAGACAGCCAAATCACGGCAACCGTTTCGCGCGCCGGATTATGGCAGGCGCAAACGCCGCAGCTTTTTCAGACGGCCTTATTGCACCGCGCTTTGTCTGCCGATGATTTAAGCAGCGTGACCGATGAAGCATCGGCGGTGGAAATGCTGGGCGTGCAGCCGTTGCTGGTGTTGGGCGACACGCGCAATTTAAAGCTGACCTTACCGCAAGATGAATTTATTGTGCGTTTATTGCTCGCTAATTGAATATAAGGCCGTCTGAAATAATTTTTTTCAGATGGCCTGAAACATGAAACCAATACACAATAGGAAAGAAAACATGAATATCCGTATCGGACAAGGTTATGACGTTCACCAACTGGTCGAGGGGCGCGATTTGATTCTCGGCGGCGTGAAGATTCCGTTTGAAAAAGGCTTACTCGGCCATTCCGATGCCGATGCTTTGTTGCACGCGATTACCGATGCGGTATTGGGGGCAGCGGCGTTGGGTGACATCGGGAAGCTGTTTCCTGATACGGCGGCGGAAAACAAAGATGCCGACAGCCGCTTTTTGCTGCGTGAAGCCTATAAAGCGGTGCAGGCGCAGGGTTGGCAAGTAGTGAATGTGGACAGCACCATTATCGCCCAGCAGCCGAAACTACGCCCGCACATCGATGCCATGCGCGCGAATATTGCCGAAGATTTGGGCATTGATATGGCCTGTGTCAACGTGAAGGGTAAAACCAACGAAAAGCTCGGCTATCTCGGCCGCATGGAAGCGATTGAAGCGCAGGCGGCGGTGTTGTTAGCGCGTATCGGCAGCGAATAATCTGTCATGACGGCTTGCCGTCTCGATGTTAAAATTAAAGTGAGCAGTTTGTAAAAGGCTCAACATTCATCCACCATCATTTATAAGGGAGCAATCATGGCGACACAAGACGAATTGAAGCGAATTGCAGCGGAAAAAGCGGTTGAATTTGTGCCGGAAAACGAATACATCGGCATCGGCACCGGTTCGACCATCAATCTCTTTATCGAAGCTTTGGGTAAGAGCGGTAAAAAAATCAAAGGCGCGGTATCGACTTCGAAAAAATCCAGCGAATTGTTGGCGCAATACGGCATTCCCGAATTGTCGCTCAATGATGTGCATCATTTGGCGGTGTATATCGATGGTGCCGACGAAGTGAACCACATGCTGCAAATGATTAAAGGCGGCGGTGCGGCGCATTTGAACGAAAAAATCGTGGCCAGCGCGGCGGATAAATTTATCTGTATTGCCGATGAGAGTAAATACGTTTCACGCTTGGGTAAATTCCCGCTGCCGGTGGAAGTGATTCCGAATGCCCGTTCATTGGTATCGCGCAAACTGTTGGCCATGGGCGGCCAGCCTGAATTGCGTCTTGGTGTGACCACTTTTCACGGCAACCAAATCGTGGATGTGCATGGTTTGAATATCGACCGCCCGGTAACGCGTGAAGACGAAATCAACCAAATCGTCGGCGTGGTGGAAAACGGCATTTTCGGCCGCAATGCCGCAGATGTGTTGGTATTGGGTACGGCGGAAGGTGCTAAAGTGATTTATCCGGGTCAGGATTAAACCCGAATCTTCAGGCCGTCTGAAAAGTGTCAATTTTCAGACGGCCTTGATAATTATGGAATAACAAGATGTTGAAATGGTTGGCCATTTTGGCCGCAGTGGCCGGTGGCTTGGGGTATAGCAGCGATAAAATCGACTGGTTGAAAGTCGGTGGCGAAGTTGTCGAGCGTGTCAGACAGGTTAGCAATTGGAAAAGTGTGCTGCCCGATTTGTATGAATTGGCCGGCATCGAGAAAGCAGACAAGCAGAAGCAAAGCCAACAGAAAAATTACACCGGCCGCATCACACGCATTTCCGATGGCGACACCATCCACGTCACCGATGCCAACGGTCGCAAACACAAAATCCGCATGGCGCATATCGATGCGCCGGAAATGAACCAAGCCTACGGCACCCGTTCGCGCGACCAATTAAAAGCGGTGGCGGATAATGCCAAAGTCAAAGTGAAAGTGTTCGAGCTGGACCGCTACGGGCGCGAAGTGGCGCAAGTGTTTAAAGGCAATACCGATTTGAACCTGATGATGGTGCGCGAAGGTGCGGCGTGGCATTATGAATACTATGCCAAGAAGCAGCAAAACAAGCTGGCCTTTGCCGAATACGCCGCCGCGCAAAAACAAGCCAAGCGCGACCGCAAAGGCTTGTGGCGGGCAAAAAATCCGCAAGCGCCGTGGGATTTTCGCAAGCAGCAAAATGCTGAGAAAAATCAAAGCACCAATACCAAATGGTTTGGCTGGTAGTTTTCAGACGGCCTTTTCATTTGATTTTAAACAGGCCGTCTGAACACCAACACTTGCGAAATCGGCAATAAATCGGTATGTTGGATTTGATTCTTTTCCCACGATTCCCCCAGATTCTAAGAAAGGCCGTCTGAATATGTCCACCTTATTAATCGTGCGCCCCGAGGCGCGGGCGCAACAAGACATTGCCGTATGCCGTCAATTGGGTTGGGATGCGGTTGCGTTCAACCCCATCGAAATCGAACCCGATGAAACCGCTTTGGCTGGCTTGGCGGAAGTGTTCCAACAATGCGACGCTGTGTTTTGGGTTAGCCCTACCGCCATTGAAATTGCCGCGCCGCATGTTGATTTTTCAGACGGCATGAAAGTGCAAATTACCGTTGGTGAAGCCAGCCGCCGAACCTTAAGCCGTTTTACCCAGCACGAAATTTTCAGCCCGACCGACGGCAACGACAGCGAAGCCGTGTTGCGGCTGCCGATTTGGCAAAACCTGCCGCAAAATGCCAAAATTTTGGTGATTCGTGGGCATGGCGGACGCGATTTTCTCATCGAAAATTTGCGCAAACAAGGCTTTGGTGTGGCAGTGGCCGAGGTGTATTTCAGACGTCCTAAAGAATTGAATTGGCAAGATTTCCCTGAAGAAAATGTGCAAGCGGCATACATCACTTCTGCCGAAAGCGTAAAAGCCTTGTTCGAACAAGTGCCGCCGGCATTGGCGCAACGCTTCAAAACCTTGCTATACTTGACCCATCACGAGCGCGTGGCCGATGCTTTACGGCAGGCTGGCGCGCAAAATATCCAATTGGTCGCCGCACTCGATGCCGCGGCTTTATCCCATGTCTCAAACGGAGCCGATATGAGCCAAACCGAAGACAAACAACCCGAAATCAATCAAAACAACGACGAGCGCGTGATTGCGGTCAATGCAGAAGGCAAAGCCATGCCGTCTAAAAAAGCCAAGTCAGAAAGCGTACCGGCCGAACCGAAGCCGACCGCCGCAGAGGTGGCCGAATCTCGAAATACAGGAAACACTATGTCAGACAATAAAAATACACCGAAAAACGAGTCATCTTCCCAAACTCCTGCGCCGGTGGTGATTCAGCAATCATCCGGCAAAGGTTTGGCTGTTGGTGCGCTGGTGCTGGCTTTACTGGGCTTGGGTGCGAGCGGTTTCTTGTTTGTTCAAGGTCAGAATGTGTTGAGAAATCAAGAGTTGGCCTTTACCCAAAAAATCGACAAAGCCGCGTTGGGCGAATCTGAAAATGCTTCTTTGCTGAAAGACAACATCAGCCGCCAAACCACCATTCAAGCCGAAATTGAGCGTTTGGCCAATGCGCAAAAAGCCAACAGCGACCAAATCGAGTTAAACCAAAAAGCCTATCAGGAATTGGTAAAAGGCCGCGTCAACTGGTTGGTGGACGAATCAGAAAGCATGTTGAATCTGGCCGCGCAGCAATTGATGCTGTCGGGTAATGTGCCGGGTGCGGTGGGCGTGTTGGAACATGTCAACAGCCGTTTGAGTCGTTTCGACCAGCCTGAATTATTGCCGATTAAGCAAGCCATCAGCAGCGATTTGGCTGAATTGAAAAACCGACCTTACGTCGATGTTTCCGGTACCGCTTTGCGTATCGACCGCTTAGAAACTGCTGTGGCCGGTTTGCCGTTGGTGGTGGATGGCACGCTGAAACCGGGCGCGGCAGAGCAGGTTCAAGAAAATCCGCAGCTTTCATGGTGGGAAAACGCCTGGGAAAAATCACTCGGTGCATTGAAAGGCTTGGTGGAAGTGCGCAATTTGGAGAGCAACGATTCGATGTTGTTGTCGCCGGAGCAGATTTATTTCGTGCGTGAAAACTTACGCCTGCGCCTTTTGGATGCCCGCACCGCCTTGCTGCAACACAACGGTGAAGTGTATCAAAGCGATTTGAACAATGTCGAAGCCGCGGTGAAACAGTATTTCGACAATAAATCACCGGCCACCCAATCATGGCTGAAAGAATTGGCCGAATTGAAAGCCTTGGATATCCGCATGACCAGCGGTGACGCACTGAAAAACAGCTTGGCTGCCGTACGCGCTTATCAAGACGGCAGCCGTGTGCAAGCTGCAGTAGCCGCGGCACCAGTGGAAACCGAAGCAGCCGAGCCGAAAGCCGCTTCCGAAGCTGCTGAAGCGCAAGCATCCGCACCGGCGCCGGCTTCCGCTGCGACTATGCCTGAAGCGCCTGCGTTGCCGTCTGAAAACAAAGCATCGCAGCCGCAAACACCGGCTGCACCTGCTGCCAAACCTGAAGCCGCTCAAGAAACACCGGCGCAAGCGAAAGGGGAACAGGCATGAAAAGCGTCATTTGGATTGTGATTTTATTTGCCGTTGCCGTAGGTTTGGCACTTGCCTCGGGTATTTACACCGGTAACGTGTATGTAGTGGTTGAGCAAACCATGCTGCGCATCAATCTGCATGCCTTTATTCTGGGCTTGATTGCGGTGGTTGTGGTGTTGTATTTGTTGGTGAAATTCTTGGCCAGCGTGTTGAATGTGCCGAGCCGCTTGCAACGCTTCGGCGTAGCGCGCAAAGGCAATCAAGCTGTGCATGCTTTGAATAGCGCAGGTTTGGCGTTTTTTGAAGGCCGCTTTGAAAAAGCCGAACTGGAAGCGGCCAAAGTATTGACCAACAAAGAAGCGGGCGACAACCGTACCTTGGCTTTGATGTTGGGCGCACACGCTGCCGACCAGATGGATAATTTAGACTTGCGCGACCGCTATTTGAAAGACATCGAATTGCTGCCGAAAAAACAGCAATTGTCGCGCTACTTGCTGCTGGCCGAATCTGCTTTGAGCCGCCGCGATTATCCGGCTGCTGAAGAAAACCTGAATGCCGCCGCACAAATCAACCCAAACCTGACCCGCTTGGTGCGCTTGCAATTGCGTTATGCGTTTGACCATGGTAATGCGTTGGAAGTGTTGAATAAAGCGGAAAAACTGGTGAGAGCCGGTGCGATTAACGATTATGAAGCCGAGCAATACCAAACTTGGGCATACCGTCGGCTGTTGGCACTGGCTTCCGACCAAAACGGCTTGAAAGCCTGCTTGAAACGCATTCCGGATAATTTGAAAGCCGGTGAAATGTGTATCGAAATTGCGCAGAAATACGAGCGTTTGGGCTTGTATGAGCAAGCGGTGAAATGGGTCAACCAATATTATCCGCAAACGCAGCAAGTCGAATTGCTAGAACCGTTTGTTGAAAGCGTGCGCTATTTGAGTGACCGCGAGCAACAAAAAGCCATCGATACCGCCGATTCTTGGTTGAAGGCACGCCCGGATAATGCGCAATTGCTGATGTATTTGGGTCAATTGGCTTACAGTAAGCAGCTGTGGGGCAAGGCGCAAGGCTATTTGGAAGCCAGCTTGGCCATTAAACCGAGCTTGAGCGCGCATTTGACGCTGGCGCGTGTGTTCGATGAAACCAACCAATCGCAAAAAGCCGATGCCCAGCGCAAACTGGTGTTGGAAAGCGTGGTGGGAGAGGAAGAACCGGTTGCCTTGATGACCAAAGCTTAAGCGCATTCACGTAAAGGCCGTCTGAAACGTTTCCATGCGTGTGAAACCTGTTCAGACGGCCTTTTTATGTTTACAATACGTTCATCATGCGCGGTGACACAAGACGCGTATTTCATTGATCCCGGCCGCCTGTTCAGACGGCCTTATATTTAGAAAGCTGTCATGATTCCATTGCAAAACGATACTTTTCTCCGTGCTCTTTTAAAGCAACCTGTTGAATACACACCGATTTGGATGATGCGTCAAGCCGGACGCTATCTGCCGGAATATAAAGCTACGCGCGCGCAGGCGGGCAGCTTTTTGGATTTGTGTAAAAACACCGAGCTGGCCACCGAAGTGACTATTCAGCCTTTGGAGCGTTTTGATTTGGACGCGGCGATTTTGTTTTCCGACATTCTGACCGTGCCGGATGCCATGGGTTTGGGGCTGTATTTTGCCGAAGGCGAAGGGCCAAAATTTGAGCGCCCGTTACAGCACGAAGCCGACATCGCTAAATTGGAAGTGCCGGATATGGCCAAATTGCAATATGTGTTTGACGCGGTTACTTCCATCCGCACTGCCTTAAACGGCCGCGTTCCGTTGATTGGCTTCTCCGGCAGCCCGTTCACGCTGGCTTGCTATATGGTCGAAGGCGGCAGCAGCAAGGAATTTCGCACCATTAAAACCATGATGTATTCGCGCCCTGATTTGCTGCACAAAATTTTGACCACCAATGCTCAAGCAGTGACGGCTTATCTGAATGCGCAAATCGAGGCCGGTGCGCAGGCGGTGCAGATTTTTGATACTTGGGGCGGCGTGTTGAGCGATGCTGCGTTTGAAGAATTCAGCCTAAAATACATGCAGCAGATTGTCGCAGGATTAAAACGCGAAAGCGAAGGCCGCCAAGTGCCGGTGATTGTGTTCGCCAAAGGCGGCGGCTTGTGGTTGGAAAAAATGGCGGCTATCGGTGCCGATGCGCTGGGCTTGGATTGGACTTGCAACATCGGCGAAGCGCGCCGCCGTGTAGGTGATAAAGTGGCACTGCAAGGCAACTTTGATCCATTTGCTTTGTTCGGCACTCCGGAAAGCATCCGCACTGAAGTGGCGCGTATTCTCGGCGATTATGGCCAAGGCAGCGGCCATGTGTTTAATCTCGGTCACGGCATCAATCAGTATGCCAATCCGGAACACGCAAAAATCTTGGTCGATACCGTGCATGAGTTATCACGCCAATATCACAAATAATTGAAGCTTAGAAAAGGCCGTCTGAATTTCAGACGGCCTTTTTATTTTATGGAACACAATTTTAATATTCTTTGATTTCAAATTCCTTCTGTAATTTGGCAATGCTGTTTACCTTTTCGTAGCCTTCAAATTGCGCAGCATCGCCATTTTTTGCTTTGCTGCCGAGCGCTTGTGAAGCGAAGACGAAACCTTCCCGTTCTATCACGGCTTTGCGGTAGAAATCGAGTAAGTCTTGTTTGGTGAGCTTTTCTGTTAACGCCATAATTTTTTGGCGGGTGTCAAATTCATAATTGCCATAGAGAAAGTCGCTGGAATATCGTCCGGCTTCCTGACTCAGCGATTCGGGTTTATGACGCAAGTGGATCAACATATTGTTGCGCTGGCGTGCTACGTCTTCTTCACTCAAGTCTTGCAGCTTTTGCCAGCTTTCATTAAAGAAACGCTGGTTGTGGTGCATGATTTCGGCCGGTGTCGCATCGGCACTTTGCACGGAAAACTGCAAACCTGCTGTTTTACCGATGGTATAAACGCCTTGGCTGACACTATAGCCAAGCTGCTTGTCGGTGCGTAAATCATCGAAATACCAGCGGCTCAAGAGGCGCGTGAGCAAGGAAGCGCGCACGCGGCCTTCCAATCGCTCGTAGCCTTTGGGCATGTAGATGATGCTCAAAGCGTTGTCTTCATGCGGCACGTTGACAATGTGGTTGAGTTTGCGCTCGGATTGGCTCACATCGGGATAGCGCATGCGATAGACATCATGATTGGCGTTCGGCACGATTTTTTGTACGTCGCGCACCAATTTTTTTACTTGTTTGTCGGAAAAATTGCCGAATGAGAAGACACGCAGCCCATTGATGTTGTTGAGAATCCGCTCTCGCACAAGGGCAACATCTTGCAGATTCACTTCTTTGGCGCTGGCATAAAGATCGTCCCAATCGAAGGTAGGGTAGCGCTCAAAATCATGGAACACTGATACCGCTTGCGCCAAACTGCCGGCTTTTTTCTGCGCTTCCAAGCCGTCCAGCAAACGCTTGCGTGCTTGTTCGAGCTGGTCGGCGTTAAGCGGGGTTTGGGTGAAATTCTTCAGATAATCGGTGGTGAGTTTGCCTAAATGCTGGGCATAGCCGCCGCTGTTGAGCACAAAACCGGTTTCCGTCGGTGTAATGCCCACTGACATACCGGCAATTTGTGATTGATAGCTCAGCTGGCTTTGCGCCAAATCGTTCATGTAGCCGTAGGCCAACGCCGCTACGCCGAGCTTAAGATCGGGCTGATTGGGCATGATGGTGAACATCATGGTAGTGGTAACTTCGGGATTCTCGCCAAAATGCTGCGAAGGCATGTGGAAAACTTTTAAGCCTTTTTGATTGTGCAGCACTTTGGGGTGGCTGCGTTTCACGCCTTGGGCATTGGCTGAAAAATCATCGGCAAAATAAGGATTGCGCTGGGGCAAAACCAATTTCGGATTGCCGCTGAAATCCAGCCATTTTGCTTTTTGCTGCGCTGTGAACGGACGAATATCATACACCGCACCAAAATAAGGCGTGGTGTGTTGCGATGGATTGAGGCCGTCTGAAACTTCTATCATGCGCATGTTGTCGGGTGTCATGCCATTGAGTTTTTCCATGACAGCGGCTTTGTCCAAACCATCAGCAACAAAACCGGCATCAATCATATTGGCCAGCGGATAGCGTAACATGGTTTCTGCCAATGCAGAGGCATAACCCACGCTTTTTGGCACATCCGTGGTTTGGAAGGATTGCTTCAGGCTTTCGCGGATTTCCTGATAGTAGGCATCGTCGATACCGGATTGTTTGATGAGCTTAATCTGCTGGAAAATCATCGACACAATATGATCACGCTGTTGCCAGCCTTTTTCGGTTAAGGCCAAGGTCAAGACAAACGCGCTTTCGTTGCCGCCATTGTTGTCTGCGGGTAACGCAATCAGGCCACTGTCGGATAGGCCGTTTTTAATCAGATAGTCGCTGAGTGTGCCGGCGGTGTTGTTGGTAAAGAGATAAGCCAGATAAGCGCCGGTTTTCGCGCGGAACAAATGCTCTTCGTTTTTCGGATAGCTAAACGACAGCGCGATGGATTTTGACGGCTGAAGCGGCTTGTATTGCAGTAAAACGGCTTTATCCTGCGCCCGATAAAGCGGCACATCGATTTTCGGTTCAACCACTTGTTTATTCGGCATTTTTCCCAAGGTATCGGCGGCGAGTTTGGCCAGCTGCTCAATTGGCTGCTTGGAATATAAAACGGCCTTAAAAAGATTGGCAGAATAGTATTGGCGATGGAATTTCAGCAATTCGTCGTGCAATTTGCTGCCGGGTTTGTCACGCAGGCTTTCGCGGTTGCCATGCATAAATTTGGCATTTGGATGCGCAGGATTGACCGTGTTGGCACCAATGCTGGCCAGCAACGCCGTATCGCTGGCCTTGGCGCGCACCAATTCGGCATTCACGGCGTTCAGCTCTTTTTTAGAATATTCAGGCGACAAAATCGGAAACGCCAAAGCATCAGCCATGCGTGCGACGGCTTCATTGAAAGCATCATGGTTGACATGGAAATGGTAGGCAGTGCGCATGAAGTTGGTGGATGCATTGGTGCGGCCGCCGTTTTTTTGTAGGAATGTCATCAAGCCATCGACATCAGGATAGCGCTTGGAGCCCATAAAAATCATATGTTCCAAATAGTGCGCCATGCCTTGCTGGGTGATCGGGTCGTCTTTTGAACCAATGGGCAAGGCCGCAGCCATGATGGATTTGTTGGCGTTGGGATCAGAAATCAGCAATACCGTCATGCCGTTGGCCAACTCGACTGCGTGATATTCGGCTTTGTCTTTTGGCGCTTTGTGGATGGTTTCATCGATAAAACGGTAAGGCGCGGCTATTGTGGCAGAGGCCGTCTGAACATTTTCTGCGGCGGCATAGGGCAGGGAAATGCTTAAAAGTGCGGTGAAAACGGCGGTGTAAACAGTACAGAATCCAAAAAATCGGCTCATCATCGCTCCTGCATGTTGGCTGTGTCTTCAGACGGCCTTTAATATATTATGCTGTCTGAATAAGGTTTTATGGTGGAATGGGTAAGTTTAGTAGCAGTATAACAAAACTTAACAAATTTGATAAGCTTTCTCAATAATATATTTTCAGACGGTATTCCGTTGGCAGTTGCTGCATGGGTTTGGCGTATAATTCGCTTATTCTGATTTTCTTAATTTGCAGCATGACTTTTTTAAAAGACATTACTTGGACGGAGATTTTCGTCGTCATCCACACCACCGCAGCCTTGATTTGTATGCTGCGTGTGCTCTACAAACAAAAAAACATCGGCTCGACCTTTGCCTGGCTGAGTATTTTGTTTTTGTTTCCCGTGTTTGGCACCATTGCTTATATTTTAATCGGCGAGCCGCGCTTAGGCACGGCGCGTGCTAAACGTAGCGGCGAAATGAACCGCTTTTATGGCGAGTTTGCCGACAAATACTTGCATGATGTGCATCTCGACATCAGCGGTAAAATGAAACCGCATCTGCACGGCATCAGCCAAGTGGCGGCGCATACCACCGGCTTAGGCGCGACGCAAAGCAATGCCATGACCTTGCTTTCCACCACCGACACCATCATCGACACCATGATTGCCGACATCGAACAAGCAGAAACATCAGTGATGATGGCGTTTTACATTATTGATGCGCAGGGGCGGATTGAAAAATTATTGGAAGCGCTGATGAACGCGGCGCAGCGTGGTGTTGATTGCGCGATTTTAGCCGATGGCGTGGGCAGTCGTGATTTTTTAAACAGCTATTGGGTCGGGCGTTTACGTCAGGCCGGTGTGGAAATCGAATGCGCCTTACCGGTGGGCTTGCTCAAAACTTTGTTCACCCGCACCGATTTGCGCAATCACCGCAAAATTTTGGTGGTGGACAGCAAAATCGGCTACACCGGCAGCTTCAATTTGGTTGACCCTAGCTATTTCAAACAAGATTCCGGCGTGGGCGAGTGGATTGATGTGATGATGCGCTGCACCGGGCCGATGGTGTTGGAAATGGCGGCGGTGTTTTTTGCCGATTTGGCGGTGGAAGATGATGAAAACTTGCAAGGCATTCAGCAATATTTGAAGCAGCATGAAGACCGCATTCCGCAAATGCTGCCTGAGAAAATGAAGCAGGGCAATGTCATCGCGCAAGTGATTCCGTCTGCCCCTGAGCAGAGTAGCCATGTGATTTACGAAACCATCGTCAGCGCGATTTATGCCGCCACTTATCAAATCACCATCACCACGCCGTATTTTGTGCCGGACGAACCATTGCTGCTGGCGTTGACTTCTGCCGCCAAACGCGGTGTGGACGTGACGCTGATTGTACCCGCCAAGGTCGATTCGACCATGGTACATTATGCTTCACGCGCTTATTATCCGATGCTGCTCGAATCGGGCGTGAAACTGGCTTTGTTCGACGGCGGTTTGCTGCATGCCAAAACCATGACGATTGACGACGATTACGCGCTGTTTGGCACGGTCAACATGGATATGCGCAGTTTCTTCCTGAATCTGGAAATCAGCTTGGCGATTTACAACCACGGTATGACGCAGAAAATTTATGATTTGCAGCAAAGCTATCTGACCGACAGTCAATATATTTCCGCCGATGAATGGCAGCAACGCTCTAAATGGTGGATTTTGGTGGAAAACGTGGTGCGTTTGATGAGTCCATTGCTTTAATATTAAAGGCCGTCTGAAATTTCAGACGGCCTTTTTTCTAGTGATTTAAATAAAATCGGTTTAACTATCAAGCTTTATGCAATTCATTAACGCGTTCTACTTCTTCGCGGCTGCCCATGATGACTGACACACGTTGATGCAGGCCGGTTGGCTGGATGCTGAGAATGTCTTCCAATGCATTGCTGGCCATGCCGCCGCTTTGGGCGAAGACCAGGCTCAACGGGTTGGCTTCATACATCAAGCGCAGTTTGCCCGGTTTGCTCGGGTCGCGTTTGTCTTGCGGATACATAAACACGCCGCCACGCATTAAGATGCGGTGGATTTCCGCGACCATGCTGGCCACCCAGCGCATATTGTAGTTTTTGCCGCGCACACCGGTCTCACCGGCCAAAAGTTCTTCAATATATTGCTGCATAGGCGCGAACCAGTGGCGTTGGTTCGACATATTGATGGCAAATTCTTTGGTGGCTGCCGGAATCTGCGGATTTTCTTGGGTCAACACAAATTCGTTTTGCTCATTCAGGGTGAACACGAATACGCCGTGTTTCAAGGTAAACACCAATTGCGTTTGCGGGCCGTATAACACATAGCCGCTGCCGACTTGGTCTTGGCCTTTTTGCAGGAAAGATTCGGTGTTCAACGTGCCTTCAGGTTTGGCCAAAATCGAGAAAATGGTGCCAACGGAAATGTTCACATCGATATTGGACGAACCATCAAGCGGGTCGAACAAGACCAAATAGCCGCCGTTTTCGTTGCAAGCGACAAAGGTGTCTTCTTCTTCGCTCGCCAAACCGGCGACATTTGGGTTGCTTTTTAATACATCAATCAACACATCATTGGCAATAACATCGAGTTTTTTCTGGTCTTCGCCTTGCACGTTGCCTGTTCCGGCCATGCCCAATACACCGGCCAATGCGCCCAAGCGGACTTTATCGCTGATGTCTTCACAGGCAGAAACAACGGATTGCAACACGCTGCCCAATTCGGTAGGCACGTTGTTTTGTTGCAGGTGTTGTGGTAAAAATTGCGCTAAAGTAGTCATGTCACACTCTTTTCTTCAATAAAAGTCATGGAATTTTGATTTCAGACGGCCTACCCCAGTTTTATTGCGCTGGCGTAATTTCCGAGGCCACGGCTGATGCCGCTTCAGGCTGGCTGATGCTTTCTTCCGCACACGCCATGGCAGCGCTGCTGAGTTTGTCGGTGAGTTCGGGGCTGATTTTACCGGCGAGCATATCGGTTAAGTCTTGCGTGGAAACGCTGTCGAACATTTTACCGGCCGTGCAGTCGCAGATTTGGCGAACTTTTTCTGCCGATACGAATTGTTGGTCTTGCGGAACCCGGTTGACGCATTGCTCGGAAACCACGGTGATAAAGCCATTGCGCATTTGCTCGTTGACGGCTTGGGAAATGGGATCGTTTTCCGCGCCGCTGCATGAGCTTAACAAGAATGGGGTAAGGGATAACGCAAGCAAATAAAGGCGTGGGCGCATGATATAGGGCCGTCTGAAAAGATGTAGTTAATTGTAATGGAAAATGCAGGTGTAGGCTATCTTTAGCAGAAATCAGCGGCATACTTTGGGCTGCCGAAAAGGGATTTAATTGTTTTTAGATCTAAGATCTTTTAAAAATTCAACTATCAAGCCGGGTAATGTCAGGGCAACGATGATTAAGGTGGTGGTTGGATAAAAATTGTAGGCAATAGCGGCAATCAAACCGAAAACTGCAAAGAAAACCATCCAGGCAAGAATGAAAATCATAGAAATCATATCTCTTATATAAGCCAATAATGCTTTCATTTCAGCCTCTTTATTTCAATCGGTTATTACAAATGAATTTACGTAATGTTATCAGATTTGACAATGTCTACAAGGATAGTGGCCAGTATGAATATAATCTTTAGGCCGTCTGAATCGTTCAGACGGCCTAAAGATGATAGGATTTATTTAATTTGATAATCCAACACAAAGTTCACCCCTTGGTCTTGCGCCAAAATATCGGTGAGTGCGGGCAGGTTGTTTTGCAGTTGTTCGGCCAAAAGGTAAGGAGGATTGATGATAAACATGCCGCTGCCGTGCATGCCGAAGCCGTCGGCGCGTGGCGTGTGGACGTGTAATTCGGCGTGCAGGTAATTTTGCGGCGACAGCTTTTGCAATTGCTCCGGCAATTTGCGGCTTTCTTCGCGGCTTAAGCATGGATACCACACCATGTAGCAGCCGGATTCGAAGCGTTTTTGTGCTTCTTTCAATGTCTGCACTACACGCTGGTAATCCTGTTTTTCTTCATACGGCGGATCAATCAGCACCACGGCGCGGCGAGTAGGTGGCGGCAGCAGGGCAATCAAACCTTGGTAGCCGTCGCTTTGGCTGATGATGCCACGGCGGCCTAAGCGGGCTTCACGCATATTGTTTTGCAGATGTTGAAAATCACTCGGATGCAGTTCAAATAATCGCAGCTTGTCGCTGTCGCGCGTGAGGACTTGTGCCAGCCAAGGCGAGCCGCAATAAAGGTTGGTTTGCGGTAGGATTTGTTTCAGACGGCCTGTGAACTCCGCCAGCTCGTTGGGCAGGTTTTGCGCTTGGTTGAGCAGGGCAATGCCTTGTTTGTATTCCCCGACTTTTTGTGCTTCGCTGCTGCCCAAGTCGTATAAACCGGCGCCGCTGTGGGTGTCGATATACCAATAGGGTTTGTCTTTGCGGTTGAAATATTCTAAGGCGAGAAACAGGGTGAAATGTTTGAGCATATCGGCATGGTTGCCGGCATGAAAGGCGTGGCGGTAGCTGAGCATAATGGCCGTCTGAAAAATGAATAAGGGAAAAGATTATAGCAAACTTGGTGTAGCAGATTTCAATAAAAAGCCGTCTGAATAATTAATTCAGACGGCTTTTTTAAACTCAAAATCAATTGGTGGCGAAAGTATTGCATTGGTTGATGTCACTGCTGTCGATACCGCGTTTCAACCATGCCATGCGCTCGGCAGATGAGCCGTGGGTGAAGCTGTCGTGCACGACATAACCTTGCGATTTTTTCTGCAGGCGATCGTCGCCCACAGATTCGGCGGCCAGCATGGCTTCTTGCACGTCATTGGTGTCGAGCAGGTTTTGGTTGATGGAATCGCGCGCCCAAATGCCGGCAAAGCAGTCGGCCTGCAATTCAAGTTTCACTGATAAGGCATTGGCTTGGGTTTTGCTTGCACCGCGTTGCGCTTGGGTCACTTGTGGCAAAATGCCCAACAGGTTTTGCACATGGTGGCCGACTTCATGGGCAATCACGTAGGCAAAGGCAGCATCGCCGGATGTACCCAGTTTGGTGCGCATGTCTTCATAAAACGACAAATCCAAGTAAACGGTTTGGTCGCCCGGACAATAGAAAGGCCCCATGGCTGCCTGACCGGTGCCGCAGGCGGTGGAGGTGCCGCCGGTGTAGAGCACCATTTTGGCCGGACGGTATTGCTGGCCGTGTTGAGCGAAAATCTTGCTCCAAGTTTGTTCGGTATCGGCCAATACCACGCGCGAGAGCTCGTTTAATTGGCTTTCCAATTTGTTATCGAGCGTGGATTGCTGGCTCATGCCCACGCTTGGGGTGCCGACCAAGCCGGATAAATCGACACCGTAATAAGCGCCGACCAGCAACACGATGATGCCGATAATGCCGGGCGTTTTACCGCCACCACCGCCGCTACTTCTGCCGCGGCGGTCTTCTACATTTGAGCTTTGTCTGCGTCCTTGCCATTTCATGTGTCGATTCCTTGTGATGTCATGGTTTTGCTGCTTATTATACGTGACAATGGAAAATTCTGTTAGCGTGAAAATGAGCGGATGATATTTAAATTTAATGCACTATTATGTACTTTTAAACAGATGATAAAAATGCCGTCTGAAAAAAGTTCAGACGGCATAAATCAATCAATGATTAAACTGCTTCGGCTTTGGTGATGATCACTGCTTCAGTCGGCACATCATCGTGGTAGCTGTGGCGTTTGGTGGCCACACCTTCAATTGCGTCCACAACATCAAAGCCTTCAACCACTTTACCGAATACGGCATAACCCCATTCTTGCACCACATTGCGACCGTGCATTTCTTTTGAACGGTGGTTCAAGAATGCGTTGTCGGCAGTGTTGATGAAAAATTGCGCGCTGGCCGAGTGTGGGTCGGAAGTGCGTGCCATGGCAATGGTGTATTTATCGTTAGATAAGCCGTTGCCTGCTTCGTTTTGAATCGGCTCGTGGGTGTTTTTTTCGCTCATGTTTTCATCCATGCCGCCACCTTGAATCATAAAGCCTTTAATCACGCGGTGGAAAATCACGCCGTCGTAAAAGCCTTCTTTAACGTATTGTTCGAAGTTGGCCGCGGTCACCGGTGCTTTGTCAAAATCCAATTCGATTTTGATGTCGCCTTTGTTGGTGTGCAGAATAATCATGGGATTCCTTTCGTTAAACATCTTTTGCAAAATGGAGTGTACCAGAGAAAATTCAAGGCCGTCTGAAAGAATTATTTTCAGACGGCCTTGAATCAAAGTATTAAATCATTGCTTACATCAACATAAAGTATGCCCAGAAAGCCACTAAGAATACACACATGATGTTGAGCAAGATGCCGACATTCATCATTTCTTTCTGACGAATCATGCCGGTGCCGAACACAATCGCATTTGGTGGTGTGGCCACCGGCAGCATAAATGCACACGATGCACCAATACCAATGACGAATACCAATACTTCTTCAGGCAAGCCCATTTGTGCGGCGATGGTGGCAAAAATTGGCACCAACAGCGCGGCAGAAGCGGTGTTACTGGTAAATTCAGTCAGGAAGATGATGAACGCCGCCACCACCAAAATCACCAGCAATGGATGCGCGCCTGAGAAAGTGGTGGCCACTTGTTGACCCAAAGCCAGCGATGCACCGGATTGTTGCAGCAATGCGCTCAAGCTGATACCACCACCGAAGAGCATCAATACGCCCCAGTCGGTGTTGCGGGCAACTTCTTTCCATTGCGCCACACCAAACACCACCACGGCAATCGCGGCCATCAAAGCAATCACGGTATCCGGATTGGCGATGCCGAATGCGGCTTTGATTTTCGAGCTGAAAATCCACGCGCAGGCGGTTACCAAGAAAATCATCAAGGCGATGACGCGGTGTAAGGTCCACGGAATCACTTCGGCTTTAACTTCAACACGATCGTTTAAATTCGGCTTCAGAATGATAAACAAAGCCAGCAACATCAGCGGCAAAATCAGCAGCATCATCGGCAGACCAAGTTTCATCCATTCGACAAAGTCTAAATCCAATGCTTTGGCAGCAATCATGTTCGGCGGGGAGCCGACTACGGTACCCAAGCCACCGATGCTGGCGCAATAAGCGATACCCAGCAGCACGAAAACGAAGGTTTTGCGGTCTTTTTCTTTATCCAAGTGATCCATCATACCCATGGCCAACGGCAGCATCATCGCGGCGGTGGCGGTGTTGCTGATCCACATGGATAAGAACGCGGTTACACCAAACATCATCAAGACGGCGGCTTTCATGTTGCCGCGAGAGAGCATCAGCAGGCTGACGGCAATTTTTCGGTCAAGACGCTGCATGTGCATGGCCGTTGCCAAGGCAAAACCACCGAAGAAAATATAGATGGTCGGGTCGGCAAAACCGGCCATGGCTTTTTTGATATCCATTTCCGGAAACGCCAAAATCGCACCGGCCACCGGTACCATCAGTGCGGTAATGGTGATGTGTACCGCTTCGGTAAACCACAAAATTGCCACGAAAAGCAATAAAGCCAAACCTTTGTTGGCATTGGTTTCGTAAGGCAGAATGTGGTAAATGCCGTAGCAGAGCACAGCGGCCACCAGCGTGATAATCAGGCCTTTAAAGTCTGTAATCGGCTTTTGTGCACTGAGCAGCTCGACGTTTTCCGCGTGTTCGGATTTGTCTTTTGCATGTAAATCCATACTGCGTTCCTTTGTTGAGAGTGAATTGAAAAAGACAGAATTTTGGAAAGATTATTTTATTATCAAGAACTTAATTTTATTGCGTGGGTTCGAAATAATAGTAATAATTGAATAGAAGTATATTTGTAATTGAAGATAGTGTAAATATAATGTAAAGCATTTTTAGCGATAATTTCAGTGCCTACATTTTTTATCAAATTTAAACAATGGTTTAATTTATTTTTGAGAAGTGTTTTTGAAATAAAACAGTCATGAATAAGGTTGGAATGTTAAAAATAAGATTGAATCAGTTAAACCGCGTTGGGTGATTAAATCGTTAGCAATGCTAATGATGTCAAAAGGCCGTCTGAAACATCAAACAGCGTTTGTGTTTGATGTTTCAGACGGCCTAAATAATCAAATGAAATATACGGCTTATTTAGCACGCAGCATTTTTGCCGCTTCAATGGCGTAGTAAGTCAGAATACCGTCAGCACCGGCGCGCTTGAAAGCGAGCAAACTTTCCAAGATCACTTTCTCGCCATCCAGCCAACCATTTTGAATCGCCGCTTGCAACATGGCATATTCACCGGATACTTGGTAAGCGTAAGTTGGCACGCCGAATTTATCTTTGACGCGGCGGACGACATCCAGATAAGGCATGCCCGGTTTCACCATCACCATATCCGCACCTTCTTGAAGATCCAAAGCAACTTCTTGCAAAGCTTCGTTGGTGTTGGCCGGATCCATTTGGTAGGTTTTTTTATCGGCTTTACCTAAATTGCCCGAGCTGCCCACGGCATCGCGGAAGGGGCCGTAAAAGGCAGAAGCGTATTTGGCAGAGTAGGCCATAATGCGGGTGTGGATATGGCCGGCATCTTCCAAGGCTTCACGAATCGCTAAAATGCGCCCATCCATCATGTCGGAAGGTGCCACCACTTGTGCACCAGCATCGGCATGGCACAAAGCTTGTTTGACCAATACTTCGATGGTTTCATCGTTCATCACATAACCATCGGCATCGGTTAAACCGTCTTGGCCGTGGATGGTGTAAGGGTCGAGCGCGACATCAGTCATGATGCCCAATTCAGGAAATTTTTCACGCAAGGTGCGCACCACAGTCGGCACCAAGCCTTCCGGATTGTAAGCTTCTTCGGCCAATTCGGTTTTGTTTTGTGTCACGACAGGAAACAGAGCCAACATCGGAATGCCCAAATTTAAGGCTTCTTCTGCGGTGAACAATAATTTATCCAAGCTTTGACGCTTCACACCCGGCATAGAAGGCACATTTTCTTCCGCGCCTTCGCCTTCCAATACGAAGACCGGATAAATCAAATCATCAGCCGTCAAAGTATGCTCGCGCATCAGGCGGCGGGAGAAATCATCTTTGCGCATACGGCGCATACGGGTTGCAGAAACAAAGCGAGATGGGAAATTCATGTTTTAACCTTTCTGTGAAAACGCTGTTGCCGAGGAACGATAAGGTTTCAGACGGCCTTCACTAGTTCAACAGCTTGAGACTTGTGTGATGTTTGGCAGCATGCAAAAGCCCAATTTCGGATACGGCATTAGTGTACGCCGATTTGTCGGTCGGCAGAAGTGCAGTCGCTGAAAAATTACGGGAGCCTTTGAAGGCTCCCGCTGAATATGTGAAGATTTTGATTAATCTTGAACCTTGCTGATGGCCTGCACTGATTTGCTGATGTCACGCAATGTGCCAGAAGAATATTCGAGCTGCTCTTTTGCATTCATGCCATCTGAATTTAAGGATGCCAAGTTGGCAAGAGCTTTTTTATATTCTATTGTGCTCAATTTATTTTGACTGATACGCCAAACTTTTCGTCCTTTGGATCTGGTTTGATTGGCTGTCCACAAACCGACTTTGTGATAATGGAGTAAAACATCATGCGCCAGTGTTTTCATATCGGCAGCCGGCTTATCGCTACCAATATTGCGGCCGATGATGTTGTTGCGCAGATCGACAGCTTGGTCGGCAGCCAGACGACTGTAATAATCGGTTTTGCCCTCGCGTACATCGGTGTCGTTCAGGTAGGCATTACCGATACGTTCAGCTATGTCACTGTCAAATTGTGAGGCGATGGCTGCCTGCCACAAAGTATGGCGGACGGCATTGACTTGTGTGCCACGGCCATCACCGTTGGCTTGGTTATCCAAACCGGTGCGTTGCGATAGACGGGCAGCATTGCTGGTGATATTGGTAGATTTTTTATCTTCAACGCCAATAGCTTGTGCAGCAACGGGGTGACTAATAAAAAATTGGGCGATTTTGCTGCGGCGGCTTTGGTCATCTCGGTAACTTTGGCAGCCGGCCAGCAATAAGCCGCTCAAGGTCAGAATGAGTAATTTAGTATGTGTCATGGTAAAAATGATATTGTCTTGATATTGCTTTCAGTATTTAACATAAAAATACGTCAAATCGCAAAAAAAATTTCAGACGGCCTCATTTTGCCTATCAGCGGGTTATAAAGCGGCGGCGATTTCGCTGCGCAGTTTATTCAAGAAACGGCAGTGGCGAACCAGTTGGGCGGCGTTGTCGTAATCTTCTTTGGCGAATGCGCTGTTGAGTGCGGCAAACAGTGATTGTTGTTCGTTGAGAATTTCTTCATCTAAAGCGGCAATCGCTGCTTGGTCTTGTGCCATTTGGGCATCCATCAAGGTTTCGCGCCATTCCATTTGCTGCATCAAAAATTCCGGTGAGAAAGCTGTGTGTTCCGGTGCATCAGCTTCAATATTTTGTGCTTTTAATAAATAGGAAGCACGGTCGATCGGATTTTTTAAGGTTTGGTAAGCTTCGTTGATGGTAGCCGACATCATTACGGCTTGTTTTTGCTCGAAAGTAGAAGCGGCAGCGAATTTGTCGGGATGAAAACGCGCTGCTAAATCGCGATAGGTTTGTTCGAGCTTTTGTTCATCAAGATCGAATTGGGCTGGCAGTTGGAATAGGTTGAAATATTGGCTCATGATGAAAATCATACAGCCGGTCAGTGCGGCTGCTTTCTGTGTAAAAAGTGGAACAAGCGGAAAGGTTTTTTCTCAGCAGTAATATCGGCAGCCAATTGTTGCAGCTCGGCTGCATAGGTGCTTTCTGGCTGGGCATTTTTTGCCATTTTGAGAATGCTGCGCTTGGCTGCTCGCGCAACTGATGGCTGCGAATCGCGGCACAATTGAGCCAAGATATGCACACCTTCTGACGACGGGATTTGTTGTAAAACCGCAATCAGATTTGTGCGCCAAAACTCGGGCTGATTTGGCAGATTTTGCACTAAGGCTTGCCAGTCGTGGCTTTGAAAGCTGCGCAGGCAATCTTCGGCTTCCAATGAGCCGCAATCTTCCCAATAATCGTGTGAATAATGCTGGCTTTGTAAAAGTATTTGATTTAATTCGATAAACATAACGCTATACCCGTAATATAAATATTGTTTTTTAATATTTAATGAGTATAGCGCAAGTAATGCTGAATAAATACTTTAATTTGAACAATGGTTTCGACAGTAATCTTATAACTTACACGTGGAAGCTCTCACCGCAACCGCAAGAATCTTTCACATTCGGGTTTTCAAATTTGAAACCTTCCTGCAAACCTTCTTTGGTGTAATCGACTTGTGTGCCGTCTAAGTAAACCAGACTTTTTGGATCGACGAATACTTTGGCGCCAAAGGCTTCAAAAACAGTATCCATTGCATCGGCTTCATCGACAAATTCAAGATTATAAGCCATGCCCGAGCAGCCGCTGGTCTTCACGCCCAAGCGTACGCCTAAGCCTTTGCCGCGTTTTTCCAAATAGCCGTTGATGTGTTTGGCTGCATTTTCGGTCAGCGTAATCATATTCTTTCCTTTATTGAACTGAATGTTTCAGACGACCTAAAAATAGGCATAGGCCGTCTGAACAATGATTAAACTTCTTTTTTCTTACGGTAGTCGGCAACCGCTGCTTTCACCGCATCTTCGGCCAAAATTGAGCAGTGGACTTTTACCGGTGGCAATTCCAATTCTTCGGCGATGTCGCTGTTTTTAATTGCCAAAGCGTCGTCCAAGCTCTTGCCTTTCACCCATTCGGTAATCAGGCTAGAAGAGGCGATGGCAGAGCCACAGCCGTAGGTTTTGAATTTGGCATCTTCAATAATGCCTTCATCGTTAACTTTGATTTGCAGGCGCATTACATCGCCACAAGCTGGTGCACCGACCATGCCGGTGCCGACGGTATCATCGCCTTTGTCGAAAGTGCCGACGTTGCGTGGGTTTTCGTAATGATCAATTACTTTATCGCTGTATGCCATGATGTGGGTTCCTTATCTTTTGCTGTGATTGTTCTTAAGGCCGTCTGAACCGGATAATCAAAGTTGATTCATAACGTGTTTCAGACGGCATGTTGGGTTGAATACGATTAATGTGCGGCCCATTCGATGGTATTCAAGTCGATACCGTCCAAATGCATTTCCCACAGTGGCGATAATTCGCGCAGTTTGTCAATTTTTGATTTAATCAACTCAGCAGCGTAAGCCACTTCTTCTTCGGTGGTCATGCGGCCGAAGGTAATGCGCAGGGAAGAGTGCGCCAATTCGTCGTTGCGGCCCAGTGCGCGTAATACATAAGAAGGCTCCAATGAAGCGGAAGTACACGCCGAACCGCTGGATACGGCCAATTCTTTCACAGCCATAATCAAGCTTTCGCCTTCGACGAAGTTGAAGCTGACATTCAGGTTGTTTGGTACGCGGTGTTCCAAATCGCCGTTGATGTACACTTCTTCAATGCCTTCAATGCCTTTCAAGAACACGTCGCGCAATTTCAGGTAATGGGCGGTGTCTTGTTCCAATTCTTCTTTCGCCAAGCGGAGGGCTTCGCCCATGCCGACGATTTGGTGGGTTGCCAAGGTGCCGCTGCGGAAACCGCGCTCATGGCCGCCACCGTGCATTTGTGCTTCTAAGCGTACGCGTGGTTTGCGGCGCACATACAAAGCACCAATACCTTTAGGGCCGTAAACTTTGTGGCCGGACATAGACAGTAAATCCACTTTAGCTGCTTCAACATCAACCGGAATTTTACCGCAGGCTTGGGCAGCATCAACGTGGAAAATGATTTTGCGTTCGCGGCAGATTTCGCCGATGGCAGGAATATCTTGCACCACGCCGATTTCGTTGTTGACCCACATTACGGAAACCAAAATGGTGTCTTCACGGATGGCGGCTTTCAACACTTCCAAATCTACCAAGCCGTTTTCCTGTACATCCAGATAAGTCACTTCAAAGCCTTGGCGTTCCAATTCGCGCATGGTGTCGAGCACGGCTTTGTGCTCGGTTTTCACGGTGATTAAGTGTTTGCCTTTACTTTTGTAGAAGTGCGCCGCGCCTTTAATGGCCAAGTTGTTGGATTCGGTGGCGCCGCTGGTAAACACGACTTCTTTCGGATCGGCGTGAATCAAAGCTGCGATGTTGGCGCGTGCTTCTTCAACCGCTTCTTCAGCAGTCCAGCCAAAGCTGTGGCTGTTGGAAGCTGGGTTGCCGAATAATTCGGTTAAATAAGGAATCATTTTTTCGGCAACGCGTTTGTCAACCGGTGTGGTCGCAGCATAGTCTAAATATACAGGGGTGTTAACAGACATGGTTTGCTCTTTCTTTTTATATATCGGGTAGTTTAATGGATGTGTGTAAACGTGACGACTTTGCCGTCGTTTTCAGTATGCTTTTTCTCAATAATGCTTTGCAGGGTGATGCTGCTCAAATAATTGTTGATGGTCGTATTGAGATTTTCCCATAAATCGTGCGTCAGGCAAGGGACACCGTGGTGGCAGTTGGCTTTGCTGCTGCATTGGGTCGCGTCGAGCTTGTCTTCAGCCGCTTCGATAATTTGGGCAATATTGATTTCAGAGGCAGGGGCAGCCAGAATATAACCGCCGCCCGGGCCGCGCAAGCTTTCCACCAATTGCGCACGACGCAACTTGCTGAAAAGCTGTTCGAGATAAGAGAGGGAAATGCTTTGCCGCTCGCTGATGGCGCTGAGCTTGACGGCGCCGGTTTGTGCGTTCATCGCCAAGTCGATCATGGCCGTCACGGCAAAGCGGCCTTTAGTGGTTAGTCTCATGGTATGTGCCTGTGTGTGGCTTTTTTTATCATAGGTCAATTTTCTAATATCTGAGTAGTTTAGTCAAGTATGTGGCAAGGCTTGGCGATTGTTTGTTTTAATCGTGACATTAATTTCTTTCAAGTCGTAATAGACGTTGAGAATATGGATAGGCCGTCTGAACATTTCAGACGGCCTTGTAAGATTGAAAAGCAACTGCACAAATGTAATTTTTGTGTTAAAGTCTGATTTTAATAACTCGATGGTTTGCGCCATCATCAGGGGCTGTTTAAATTTAAAATCAGGATACACGGGAAGGCCGTATAGGCCGTCTGATTTTAAGCTTAAGCAGCCTTACTTATGTTTACAAAAGGTACACAATCATGCAATCTTGGCAATTACCCGAGCATGTTGCTGATGTTTTGCCGACAAATGCCCGCCAATTGGAAAGCGCACGCGAGCAATTGTTGGCTTTATTCCGCGTGCACGGTTATGAATTGGTGCAGCCGCCGCTGATGGAATACAGCAATTCGCTGCTTACCCACATCGATGCGGGCTTGTCGCTGAAAACCATCCGCGTGGCCGACCAAATCAGCGGCCGCCAATTGGGTATCCGCGCGGACATTACCCCGCAAGTAGCACGTATCGATGCGCATTTGCTTTCTGCCAATAACGGCATTAACCGTTTGTGTTACGCCGGTTCGGTATTGCATGCGCGTCCTGACGGTTTTCTGAAAACGCGTGAGCCTTTGCAGGTCGGGGCGGAGCTTTACGGCTTTACTGATATCGCTGCTGATATTGAAGTCGTTGACTTGATGCTCAAAAGCATGAAAATCGCCGATTTGGGTGAGTTGCTATTGTCTTTGGGGCATGTTGGCGTGTTTCGTGCTTTGGCGCAGGCAGCGCAACTAAATGAAGAGCAAGCTGCGCAATTATTGGCTTTAATGCAGGATAAAGATGCCCAAGCCGTAGCCAATGAAGTGAAAGCATGGAAACTAGACGGCATGTGGGCAAAAGCGTTTACTTTGTTGCCAAGCTTATATGGTGGCCGTGAAGTATTAACTGAAGCACGTGCTAAATTGCCGGATTTGTTTGCTGTTGGTCAGGCTTTAGATGAATTGCAAGCGATTTGCGATGCCTTCCCTGAGCAAAATGTGCACATCGACTTATCGGAATTGCGTGTTGATAATTACCACACCGGTTTGCTGTATGCTGCTTATGGCTCGAAAAGCCATGATGCTGTCGCGCGTGGTGGCCGTTATGATGGATTGGGCGAATATTTTGGGCGTTCGCGTCCGGCCACCGGATTCAGTTTCGACTTACGCAGCTTTATCGGTCGCTTGCCAAAAATCGATCGCCAATCGGTGGTGATGGTGGCGCAAAAAGATGTGCTCAATGCCAAACAGGCGATTGAAGATTTGCGTGAACAAGGTCAGTGTGTGATTGTTGATTACGGCATGGAACACAATGGCTCAAAAGATATTGCAGGCCGTCTGAAAGAAATCGACGGTGAGTGGAAAATCATTGAAATTAATTAATTTTTAGATCAGGATTTTGATTTATGGCTAAGAATGTTGTCGTAATCGGCGCGCAATGGGGCGACGAAGGTAAAGGTAAGATTGTTGACTGGTTGGCAGAAGAAACCACTGGCGTGGTGCGTTTTCAAGGCGGCCACAATGCAGGCCACACTTTGGTGGTAGGCGGTAAAAAAACCATTTTGCGCCTGATTCCAAGCGGTATTTTGCATGAGCAACTGGATTGCTTCATCGGCTCGGGTGTGGTGGTTTCGCCGGAAGCATTGCTGGGTGAAATTGATGAATTGAACGCCGCCGGTGTGAAAAACGTAGAAGGCCGTCTGAAAATTGCGCCGACTGCTCCTTTGATTCTGCCTTACCACATTGCCTTGGATCAGGCGCGTGAAGCGTCTCGCGGCAAAGGCAAAATCGGCACCACCGGCCGCGGTATTGGCCCTGCCTATGAAGACAAAGTGGCTCGTCGCGCGATTCGTGTGGGCGATTTGCTGAATCTGGACAAAATTCCTGAAAAGTTAGAAGCGATTTTGGCTTACTATAATGTTCAGTTGCAACATTTGCATGGTGCTGAGCCGGTAAAAGCGGAAGACGTGATGGCGGTGATTGAAAAAGTGGCGCCGCGCATTGTACCGATGATTACCGATGTATCACGCGTGTTGAACGATAAATCACAAGCCGGTGAAAAATTGCTATTTGAAGGTGCGCAAGGTACCTTGCTTGACATCGACTACGGTACTTATCCGTTTGTGACCTCGTCTAACTGCTTGGCCGGTGCGGCCTCTGCCGGTGCCGGTGTGGGTCCGCAGATGTTGGATTATGTGTTGGGCATCGTGAAAGCGTACACCACACGCGTGGGCTCGGGTCCGTTCCCAACGGAATTGTTCTGCGAAGTGGGTGCGGGTTTGGCCGAACGTGGTCATGAGTTTGGCTCGGTTACCGGCCGTGCACGCCGTTGCGGTTGGTTTGACGCCGCCGCTTTGAAACGCTCGATTCAGGTAAACGGTATTTCCGGTATGTGTATCACCAAATTGGACGTGATGGACGGTATCGAAGAAATCAAGATTTGCATCGGCTACGAATTGCCGGATGGAAGCAAAACCGACATCCTGCCTTGCGGCTCCGATACTGTGGAATTGTGCAAACCGATTTTTGAAACCATGCCAGGCTGGACGGAATCCACTTTTGGCGTGAAAGAATACGATGCCTTGCCGGAGAATGCCAAAGCCTATCTGAAGCGCATTGAAGAAATCTGCGGCGCGCCGGTGGCGATTGTTTCGACTGGCCCTGATCGTGAAGAGACCATTGTGCTGCATCATCCGTTTGCATAACGAGGCCGTCTGAAATTCAGCCCTTAAAATCGACAAGATTTTAAGGGCTGAATTATTTTATTCTACGCCGATTTTTAGAAAATTTCAGGGTAATCTAAATGTAGTTTTAAGTAGCTATAATCGGACTTGATATAAATCAACTCGGGCTAGATAAGTAGTTTTATTTCATGTTTATTCCTATCTCTTTAGGGCAAAAAGTGCTATTCTTAATATATAAATTATCTAGTTCACTTTGCTTTTACTTTATTTAAAATAGGAGTTTGATATGTCTGCTGATGTACAAGAACGCCCATTAGGTTGGGAAGGCTTTGTAGGCGGCGACTGGGAAACCAGCGTAGATGTTCGTGACTTTATTCAGAAAAACTACACACCTTACGAAGGCGATGCCAGCTTCTTAGCGCCGGCTACTGAAGCCACAACTAAATTGTGGGCAGAAGTGATGGAAGGCATCAAAGTTGAAAACCGTACCCACGAGCCTTATAAAATTGATGCGCAAGTGGTTTCCGGTATTACCAGCCATGCGCCGGGTTATATCGACAAAGATTTGGAAACCATCGTTGGCCTGCAAACTGATGAGCCTTTGAAACGTGCCATCATGCCGTTTGGCGGTCTGAAAATGGTGAAAGATGCGTGTAAGGTCTATAACGTTGATTTGAATCCTGAAGTCGAAGAAATCTTCACCAAATACCGTAAAACACACAACCAAGGTGTGTTTGACGTATATACCCCTGATATCCGCCGTTGCCGCAAATCAGGCGTGATTACCGGTTTGCCTGATGCCTATGGTCGCGGCCGTATCATTGGCGACTACCGCCGTGTGGCTTTGTACGGTATTGATTTCTTGATGAAAGACAAACTGAATCAATACAACTCATTGCAAGCAGATTTGGAAAACGGCGTGAATTTGGAGGAAGTAATCCGCCGCCGCGAAGAAATCAACGACCAATACAATGCCTTGGCGCAAATGAAAGAAATGGCAGCGTCTTATGGCTACGATATTTCTAAACCGGCGACCAATGCGCAAGAAGCGATTCAGTGGACTTACTTCGCTTACTTGGCTGCCGTGAAATCGCAAAACGGTGCCGCCATGTCGTTTGGTCGTGTATCCTCATTCTTGGATATCTACATCGAGCGCGATTTGCAAAAAGGCTTGATTACCGAGAGCCAAGCGCAAGAATTCATTGACCATTTGGTGATGAAACTGCGTATGGTACGCTTCCTGCGTACCCCTGAATACGATCAATTGTTCTCAGGCGACCCGATTTGGGCAACCGAATCGATTGGCGGTATGGGCTTAGACGGCCGCACCTTAGTGACCCGAAGCAACTTCCGCGTATTGCATACCCTTTACAATATGGGTCCTTCACCAGAGCCAAACATCACTATTTTGTGGTCTGAGCAATTGCCGCAAGGCTTTAAGGAATTCTGCGCCAAAGTTTCGATTGACACTTCATCAGTTCAATACGAAAACGATGATTTGATGCGCCCTGATTTCAACAGCGATGACTACGCGATTGCCTGCTGTGTGAGCCCGATGATTATCGGTAAACAAATGCAGTTCTTCGGTGCGCGTGCTAACTTGGCCAAAACCTTGTTGTACGCAATCAACGGCGGTGTGGACGAAAAATCGAAAGAGCAGGTAGGTCCTAAATCTGACCCGATTCTGGATGAAGTATTGGATTTTGACACCGTATTTGCCCGCATGGATCAATTCATGGATTGGTTGGCAACTCAATATGTCACCGCCTTAAACATCATCCACTACATGCACGACAAATACTCATACGAAGCCGCGCTGATGGCCTTGCATGACCGCGACATCATCCGCACCATGGCTTGCGGCATTGCCGGTTTGTCTGTGGCAGCCGACTCGCTGTCTGCCATCAAATATGCTAAAGTGAAACCGATTCGCGATGAAAACGGCGTTGCGGTTGACTTTGAAATCGAAGGCGAATATCCGCAATTCGGTAACAATGACGACCGTGTTGACGAAATCGCTTGTGATTTGGTAGAGCGCTTCATGCGTAAAGTGGCTACCCACAAAACCTATCGCGATGCGATTCCGACTCAATCCGTGTTGACCATTACTTCCAACGTGGTTTATGGTAAGAAAACCGGTAACACCCCGGACGGCCGTCGCGCTGGTGCGCCTTTCGGCCCGGGCGCCAACCCTATGCACGGCCGCGATGTGAACGGTGCGGTTGCTTCGTTGACTTCAGTAGCGAAACTGCCGTTTGAATTTGCCAAAGACGGTATTTCTTATACCTTCTCGATTGTGCCGGGCGCCTTAGGTAAAGACGAACGCTCACGCGAACGCAATTTGGCCGGTTTGATGGATGGTTATTTCCACCACGAAGCCGGTGAATTGGAAGGAGGCCAACACCTGAACGTCAACGTGTTGAACCGTGAAACCTTGCAAGATGCGATGGAAAATCCGGATAAATATCCGCAATTGACCATCCGCGTATCCGGCTATGCCGTGCGTTTCAACTCATTAACCCGCGAGCAACAGCAAGACGTGATTACCCGTACCTTCACGGAAACCATGTAATCTGAGTGTGGGTTGTGAACACAATGCCGGGTGATGAGTCCGGCATTGTGTTTATTCGTTGAAGCGTATGTTTTCAGATGGCCAACGTCTTCATGTATTCGGACAAGATTATGCAAACATTCACCATTACCCCCGAACAGCAAGCCAAAGACATCAAACCGCGTATCCGCGCCAAAGCCGATAGCGCTGCAGGGCATCGCCATTATCAGGGCAAAGGCATTGTGCATTCTATCGAATCGTGCGGCACGGTCGACGGCCCCGGCTTGCGTTATGTTTTGTTCCTGCAAGGCTGCCTGATGCGCTGCCTGTATTGCCATAACCGCGATACATGGGATTTGCATACCGACAAAGCCCAAGAATTAACGGTTGAACAGGTGATGAAACAGGTGATGTCTTACCGCCATTACCTGCGCGCAACCGGCGGCGGAGTAACGGCCACCGGCGGTGAGCCGCTGCTGCAATATGAATTCGTGCGCGATTGGTTTACCGCCTGCCGCGAACAGGAAATCCATACTTGCTTGGATACCAACGGCTATGCTTTGCACTACGATTCGATTTTGGACGGTTTGCTGGATCACACCAATTTGGTGATGCTGGATTTGAAACAGATTGATCCCGACATTCATAAAGTATTGGTCGGCATTCCCAATACCAAAACCTTAAACTTCGCCCACTATCTGGCCGAACGCAAACAGCCTACACGCGTGCGTTATGTGATTGTGCCGGGCTACACCGATGACGAACGCTCAGCTAATCTGTTGGGTGAGTTCATCGGTGGTATGGATAACATCGAAACCGTTGAGCTGTTGCCGTATCACGAATTGGGTGCGCACAAATGGGCGTTGTGCGGCGATGAATACAAATTAACCGGCGTGCATCCGCCACCGAAAGAGACCGTATTGAAAATTAAGGAAATATTGGAAGGCTACGGTAAAAATATTATTTACTGATTGCTTGTTTCTTGGTTAATAAAAGGCCGTCTGAAATACTAAATATTTCAGACGGCCTTTACTATTAACGTTAAATCCCTTCAGGCTGCGGCACTTTATGTTGCACCGCATAAACCGCAGCCTGTACGCGGCTGCTTAAATTGAGTTTACGCAAAATATTTTGCACATGAACCTTAATCGTCGATTCAGCCAAATCCAAATGGCGGGCGATAACCTTGTTGCTGTGGCCGGCGGCAAGATAGCCCAAGATTTCTAACTCGCGTGGGGTGAGGGCGGACAAAGCCACGTCGGTACGCGGTGCGGCTGGGGAAATCAGGGATTGCACCAAGCGCGAGGTCATTTCCGGTGAGAATACATTGTCGCCGTCAACTGCTTTGCGGATGCTGTCGAGCAGGAAATCGGCGTTGATGTTTTTCAACAAGAAACCGCGCGCGCCGATGCGCATACATTCGGTCAAATCATCGCTGTCTTCGGAAACGGTAAGCATAATCACGGTCTGGTTGGGATTGGCACTCAAAATCTGCGCCAAGGCTTCGCGGCCGTTCATGACCGGCATATCCAAGTCGAGCAACACAATATCGGGCTTTTGCTGCTCAACCAATTTCACACCCGACAGGCCGTCTGAAGCTTCGCCGATGACTTCAAAATCGTTTTGGCGGGAAAGCAGCGCTTTGATGCCACTGCGAAACAAGGTGTGGTCGTCAATCAAGATAATTTGAATACTCATGATGCGGTTCTCTTATGTTGCGGTAACACTAAGGTTACGGTGGTTCCTTTGTGGGGTTGCGAGGCGACATCCAACACGGCGTCGATGCGGCGGGCGCGTTCTTGCATAATGCCGAGTCCAACGTGTTCGCCAGATAAGCTGTCGATGGTGTCGGTGTCGAATCCTATGCCGTTGTCACTGATTTTTAGGGTGAAATCTTGACGGTTAATCAGGCTCACATCCACTTTATCGGCTTGCGCGTGTTTGCGGATATTCGACAGGCTTTCCTGCAAAATAAAGATGATTTGCAGCTGCTCGTCATGGTTGAGCCAGCCGCCTTCTTCAATCCAGGTGGTGTTTACTTCAATTTGCGTTTGCTGCTCGAATCGTGCCAGTAGCGTCGATACCGCTTCGGGGAAATCTTTGTTGCTAAGCTTGGTGCGGAAATTCAGCAGCAATTCGCGCACATCGTCGTAGCATTCCTGCACGCCGTCTTTGATGAAGCGGATGTTTTCATCCACTTGCTCTTTCTGTTCGGCATTGTACGCGCTTTCAAGCATTTGCACCTGTAAATTTAAAAAGGTCAGCGTTTGCGCAATGCTGTCGTGCAAGCCTTGGGCGATTAAGTTGCGCTCCTGTAAAACGGCCAGCAAGCGGCGCTCTTGGGCAAAGCGGCTGTTGGCAATCGACACGCCCAATTGGCTGCTTAAAGTTTGCAGCAATTCTTGGTCGCTTTGGCTTAAGGTGTGGCCGTCTGAAAAATACAGTGTGAATAAGCCCAGCTCTTCTTCTTTATAAGTAATCGGGAACACGGCCATCTGCTCGAAGCGCGGATGCTCGATGGCAATCAGACGGCCTTTGTGTTCGCTGTTGAGATAATGCAGCGGCAGGTTTTCGATTGAGTCGGAAAAGCCGCTATCTAAATCGGCATAAGGCTCGGCTTGCGAATCTTCCGGTAAACCTAAGCTGGCAACCAAATCAGAGCGTTTGTGTTCGGCATCAAATAAATGCACGCTGCCGGCAATGGCGGCGACGGCGGGCAAGGTGCGGCCTAAAAATTCGGTGGCGGCGGTTTTCGGTTGGTGGATTTGGTGCAAATCGCGCGTGGTTTGGTAGAGCAGCGCCAAATCACGGTTTTGCCGCTCAAGGTCTTCCGTTTGGCGTGCCACTTGGCCTTCCAAGTCGGTATAAAGTGTCTTCAGGCTCGTGCTCATCTGATTGAAGCCTTTATTTACTTGGGCAAACTCGCGGATATAGTCGGTGTTGATTTCCGTGCCGAATTCACCGCGCCCGATGGCACGCACGCCCGCACTCAAGGCTTCCAATGGGCGGATAATCCACGCATAGTGCAAGCTGATCATGAAACCGGCCGCAACAAAAATCATTAGAATTAAGGCCATCTGAAAGCGGCGCAGCCATTGGGTGTTTTCTTCGTTGGCATTTTCCAAAGCCTGCACGAATAAATCCAAATTACCGGCAAAGCGGTATAAATCCTGATTGTCGGGCAATTGATTGGCTTCTAAAGACGGGCGGATTTTGTGCTGCCAATCGTCCATCAGGCTGGTTTGAATCAGGGTGGAATTCATGGCATTGCCGGAACGAGAAGGCAAGAGCGGCTTGATCACATCGCTTTCGCTGACCTTCAGCAAAGTGTGTTCAAACGCTTGAATCTGTTGACGCACATGTTCGGCAGGTTCTTTTTCGTGTACCAAATGCGTCAAGCGGTAGGTCTGCATACGCAGGCTGCCGGCATGGTTGATGGCTGTGCCGGCACCTTCCAGCCGCCATGATAAAATCAAGGTGAATACGACTGAAAACAAGGCTGAGCTGACCCACAATACGGTCAGAAATTTGAGCCGCGCCGAAAGGCTGGGGCCGTCTGAAAATTGGGCTAATCTGTTCATGATGATGGCAATTAAATGATGCCCTAAAAATAGCATTGTTTGGTCTAAATCACAATAATGCAAAGAAATGTATTTATCGGCTAGAATTTCATGCGGATTCGTGTAAAATCCAGTTATGATAAAATTCAATTTATATGAACATTTTGCAGGCTTGATGGTAAAAGCTTTTCAGACGGCCTGCAAAACCACTCTTGAAAATTTCGCATGATTACCATTTTATATTTCGGTGTTTTAAAACAAAAATTACAAACCGCCCAAGAGCAAATCGAATGGCAGGGCGGTAATGGTCGTGATTTGCTGGCCTTGTTGCACGCGCGTGGCGACGACTGGGCAGAAGCCTTGGCTGTTGGCAATATTTTCCGTTTGGTGGTGGATAAAAAAATCAGCACATGGGAAACCGATATTCCCGATGCTGCTGAAGTCGGCTTGCTGCCGCCGGTAACAGGGGGCTGATATGCAGGTTGATATCCGCATCCAAACACAGGATTTTCAGTTGCAGCAAGAATACGACTTATTGCTCATGCAAGGCCGTAATATTGGCGCGGTGGTCGGCTTTGTCGGCTTGGTGCGCGACCGTGATACCGATACGCCTTTGCAAAGCCTGTTTCTCGAGCACTTTCCCGAAGTGACTGAAAACGAAATCGCCCGTATTGTTCAGACGGCCGCCGAACGCTGGCCGCTGACCGCCTGCACCATCATTCACCGTGTGGGTGAATTGCGTGCCGATGAACAAATCGTGCTGGTGTTGGCGGCTTCCGAGCATCGCAAAGCAGCGTTTGCCGCCGCCGAATTCATCATGGATTATTTAAAAACAGAAGCGCCGTTTTGGAAAAAAGAAACCTTTTCAGACGGCATCGAACGTTGGGTAGAAGCCAAACAGAGCGACCAAGCGGCCGCGCAGCAATGGAACACACCATGAAAACGTACGCGCTTATTCTCGCAGGCGGACAAGGCAGCCGCATGGGCGGTGTGGATAAAGGCTTGGTCGAATGGAAAGGTAAGCCTTTGATTGACCATGTGATTGGGCGGATTGCGCCGCAGGTCGATCACATCGCCATCAGCGCCAACCGCAATTTGGAAGAATACGCCCGCCGCAGCCCGCATGTGTTTGCCGATGTGCGTCAATGGCATCATTTGGGCCCTCTGGCAGCTTTGTGCACGGCGGCCAATGATTTGCAGCTGGCCAAAGCCGATTGGCTCTTAATTGTGTCGTGCGATATGCCCAAGCTGCCCGAAGATTTGGTGGCGCGTTTTTTAGCGGTGGCCAAGCGCACGCCTTTATGCAATGCGTTTTATGTGGAAACGCCCGAGCGCCAGCAATATAGCATTATGTTTATCCGCCCGCAGATTTTGCAAAGCGCCGTGCCGTATCTTTATGCCGGTATGCGCACCATACGCGGCTGGCTGCAACAGCAACGCGCGCGCGCAGTGAATTTTGATTCGGATAAATGTTTCGTGAATTACAACACGCCTGAAGATTTGAAAGAAGCATGATGATTGATTTTGAAGTAGCACTTGCGGCTTTGTTGGAACAACACCCATGTCGTCTGAAAACGGTTACGCTGCCTTTAGCTCAAGCGGCCAACCGCGTTTTGGCGCAAAGTCTGCACGCCAAATATCCAAGCCCGATGTTTGACAACAGCGCGATGGATGGCTATGCAGTATGCGACAACGAAGGCAGCTTGCGCGAATTTCGTATTACCGACCGCATTCAAGCCGGTGAAACGGCAGTAAATCCGTTGGCTCAAGGCGAAGCGGTACGCATTTTTACCGGCGCACCATTGCCGTCGAACACCACTGCTGTGGTGATGCAGGAGCAAACCGAAACCGACGGCGAGCGCTTGCTGGTCAATGCCGACATTCAAGCCGGACAAAACATGCGCCTGAAAGCCGAAGAAATCGAAGTCGGCCAAGAATTATTGGCACAAGGCACGGTATTAAACATGGCCGCTTTAGGCTTGGCCGCTTCGCAAGGCTATGCTGAATTGACTGTGTATGAGCCTTTGAAAGTACAGGTATTTTCTACCGGTAACGAGTTGGTCGAACCTGGCCAAGCGCTTTCAGACGGCCAAATCTACGATGCCAACCGCTATCAATTGCTGGCTTGGTTGCAACAATTAGGCTTGCAGGTGAGCGACGGTGGCATTTTGCCCGATGACTTGGCGCAAACTGAAGCAGCCTTAGCCGCAGCTGCCGAGCAATTCGATGTGGTGATTACCAGCGGTGGCGCATCTGTGGGTGAGGCAGATTATTTGAAGCAGGCGATTGAGCACATCGGCTCGCTGACCATGCACACTTTGGCCATCAAGCCGGGCAAACCGTTTGCATGGGGACACATTGGCGAATGCAAGATCTTTATCTTACCGGGCAATCCTGTGGCCACATTTGCCACATCTAATATGCTGTTGTTGCCGGTATTAAACAAACTGGTCGGCAAGCAGGCAAAACATTGGCATTTGCCGAAAGTTACGGCCAAAGCCGCCTTTCAAACCAAAAAAGCCATCAAGCGCCGCGAGTTTTTACGCGTGGTGTTAGAAAATGGTGAAGCTGGCGAGACGGTGGTGAAACTATTGCCGAACCAAGGCAGCGCGATGTTGAGCACTTGTACGGCTGCTGATGCTTTGTGTGAAGTGCCGGCAGGGCAAACGGTAAGTGAAGGCGATGGTGTCAGCGTTTATTTGTTGCCGAATTAATGGCTTATGATTGAGAAAGGCCGTCTGAATTTCAGACGGCCTTTTGTGTTATTTGATGATGCTGACTTTTTGAATCACTACCGGTTTCACCGGTACATTTTGGTGAAAACCACGGGTAGCGGTTTGCACTTTGCTGATTTTGTTCACCACGTCCATGCCGGAAGTGACTTTGCCGAAAACCGCATAGCCATAACCTTGTGGTGTGGCGCTTTTGAAGTTGAGAAAATCATTGTTGGCGGTATTGATGAAAAATTGGCTGGTGGCCGAATTCGGATTGGCAGTGCGCGCCATGGCGATGGTGCCGACGGTGTTTTTCAGGCCGTTGTTGGCTTCGTTTGCAATCGCTTTATCGGTGGCTTTTTGCGCCATGTTTTCCGTAAAACCGCCACCTTGAATCATGAAATTGTCAATCACGCGGTGGAAGATGGTGTTGTTGTAAAAGCCTTTTTCGGCATAGTTGACGAAATTGGCGACTGTTTTCGGTGCTTTGGCCTCATCAAGCGACAATTCGATTTTGCCCATATTGGTTTCAATCACGGCGCGGGTTTCGGCTTGGGCGGCAAAAGCTGCGCTCAACATCAGCGCGCCTAAGGTCAATTTTGTTACAGTGTTCATGTGCGTTTCCTATATTATTCGCATGCATTCAGGATAAATTTTGAATGCGCTATTATCGGCTTTTTCTGTGTGAAAAATAGACAAGAAAACGTAAAAGGCCGTCTGAAACTTTACCTTTCAGACGGCCTTTTCGCTGCTTAAACGTATTATTGTTTCACAGCTTCGATTTGGATATCCAATTTCACTTTTTTGGCCATGCCGCTGTCAACCAAATAATTCATGCCCCATTTGGTGCGGTCGATGGTGGTTGAGAAGTCGCCGCCGCACACTTCGGCTTTGGCCATCGGGCTGTCGTAGCAGTTGAATTTTTCGGCTTTCAGTTTCACAGGGTGGGTTTTGCCCAACAAGGTCAGGTTGCCGTCAACAGAAGTCAGCTTTTTGCCAACGTAGTTAAATTTGGTAGAAACAAAGCGCATTTCCGGGAATTTTTCGGCATTGAATAAATCCGGTGATTTCAGGTGGCCGGTAAAGCGCTCAGAACCGGTTTGCAAAGTATTCACCGGAATGGTGATGTCGATTTTGCCTTGGCGTTTGGCCTTATCGAAATCAACAGTACCGCTCAAGCCGTAGAAGCCGCCTACGTTGGTGCTGGTGTTGAAGTGGTCGATGGCAAAGCGGGCATTGGTGTGGGCTTCGTCAACTTTGTAAGTTGCGGCAGAAGCAGAAGCGGCTACGACAGCAGCCAATACGGTAAAAATCATTTTCTTCATATCGATATCCTTTGTGAGAGCGAATGGGAATGAATACATCAAATATTACGAAAATATCTTAACATAGTTAATGCAAATAAACGTTTCCTGATGGTTAATTCTCTATTTGATTAATGTTGATGATGGTAGAGAATATGAAACGGAAACATTAAAAAATGCGTGGTAGCTACCACGCATTCTTCAGACGGCCTTACAGTGCAGCCAATACGGCATCGCCCATTTCCGAGCAAGAAACCAGCTTGGTGCCTTCTTCGAAAATATCGCCGGTGCGGAAGCCTTGTTTCAACACGGTTTGCACGGCTTGTTCGATTTGTTGCGCGCGTGCTTCGTCGTTCAGGCTGTAGCGTACCAACATCGCCAACGACAAAATAGTCGCCAGCGGATTGGATTTGTTTTGGCCTGCGATGTCTGGTGCGGAACCGTGAGAAGGCTCATACAGACCTTTGTTGTTTTCATTCAGGGAAGCTGAAGGCAGCATCCCGATAGAGCCGGTGAGCATGGATGCTTCATCGCTCAAGATATCGCCGAAAATATTACCGGTGGCAATCACGTCGAATTGTTTCGGCGCGCGCACCAACTGCATGGCGGCGTTATCGACATACATATGGCTCAATTCCACATCGGGATATTCTTTGCCGATTTCTTCAAAAATTTCGCGCCACAATTCTGTGGTTTCCAATACGTTGGCTTTGCCCACAGAGCAGACTTTTTTATTGCGTTTTTGCGCTGCTTGGAAGGCAACATGGGCGATGCGGCGGATTTCGCTTTCGCTGTATTTCATGGTGTTGAAACCTTCGCGCTCGCCGTTTTCTAAGGTGCGGATGCCGCGTGGTTCGCCGAAATAAATGTCGCCGGTGAGTTCACGCACAATCAGAATATCTAAGCCGGCCACGACTTCAGGTTTCAAGGTAGAAGCATTGGCCAATTCAGGATACAAAATGGCAGGGCGTAGGTTGGCGAATAAATTCAGGTCTTTACGAATGGCCAACAAGCCGCGTTCCGGACGCAGCGGACGATCGAGATTGTCGTATTGCGGACCGCCTACCGAACCCAGCAACACCGCATCTGCTTTGCGACACAGGTTTTGCGTGAATTCTGGGTAAGGCTGGCCGTATTGGTCGTAGGCTTCACCGCCTAAAGGCGCGTATTCGTAAGCCACATCCAGACCTTGCTCGATCAGTTTGTCTAATACGCGCACGGCTTGGCCGATGATTTCAGGGCCGATGCCGTCGCCGCGAAGAATGGCGATTTGTTTGGTCATTGTTGATTTCCTTTATGAATAAAAGAGTGAAAAATGGGGAAGGGTTATCGTGTGCTGCCGTGATTTACTCGATGGTGAAATTGTCGTAAGTCATGGCATACATCAAGCCGGATTGTTCGCTTTTGAATTCTTCAAATGCTGCGCGATACCAGCGCGGATCATTGGCTTCGTAACCGGTGAAATCATATACGCGCACATCAAAAAAATCGCGTTCATACCAAGGCTCAATGCCGTAAATGGCAATGTTTTTGGCTTCGGCGCGGTTGAGCACGGTTTCAAAATCTTGCTCGGAAACATAAATAATGCTTTCGGCATCGAAGCCGTCATTTAAGTTTTCTAAGCCTTCAAACAGATATTCTCTGGTTTTCATGATTTTAATAAGAAGTAAGTTTCAGACGGCCTATTGATTAAGATTCGCGGGTTTCCAATGTGCGGATTTTAAACACGGCTTTGCGAATCGTAGGGGCATCGCCGACCAGCGGTGCATGACCGTCGTTGGGGAAAAACAGCACAAATTCACCTGGTTCGATATCCAGCCAAGTTTCGGGTGCGCAATCAAAAAATTCAATGTCTTTTTCTTCTTGATAGCCCAAACCATTTTTCAGACGGCCTCGGTCTATCCAGCCATATGTTTCCACGCCGCTGATGGGTACTTGAATGTCGATGTGTTTGATGTGGGCTTCCGGCTGGGCGGCTTCGCGTGTGCGCATGGCTTCGTTGCCGACAAATAGGCGGATATTGGGATTGTCGCAGGGGTATTGCCCGTCTGGCAGTTGACTGAAGTCCAGCGTTTGCAGCAATGCAATGGCATCGGCAAAGTCGGGGTGCAGGGCGGCATAGCGTTGGGCGTTGGCGATGGTGTCGGTAATCATGGTGTAATCAATGTTGAATGTGAATGAAGGGTTTCAGACGGCCTTTTCATTATTGCTTGGCAAGCTGCAAGATTTTAATCGCGCCGCGTGCTACTAAGCCAAACACAATCAGCCCGATAATCAGGTCGGGATAAGCCGAATGTGTCAGTAAGGTCAGGATACCGGCTGCAATCACGCCCAGATTCACAATCACATCGTTAGACGTAAAAATCATGCTGGCCTGCATATGCGCCTCGCGGCTTTTGTTTTTTTGCAGCAGGTAAAGGCAGAGGGCGTTTCCGGCTAATGCCAGCAGAGAAACGCCAATCATCAAGCTGACATCCGGCATACCTTCCCAGCCGAAAAAGCGGCGAACCACTTCGCTGAATCCCAAAATGGCTAAGACAAGTTGCAAATAGCCGGCAGCGCGTGCGGTTAGTTTCTTACGCGCGGCAGTGGTGCCAACGGCAAGCAAAGCCATGCTGTACACCAAGCTATCGGCCAGCATGTCCAAGCTGTCGGCCAATAAGCCCATCGAACCGGCCAACCAACCGCTGACAGATTCAAACACAAAAAAGAACAGGTCAATCGCCAAGACTTGCCACAATAAGGTGCGTTCTTTATGGTCTTGAGCGTTGTCGGCCAATGGGTCAGTGTTTAATTCGGTGCTTTCCAAGCGGCTGTCGAAATTCAGCGGTGCAAGTGCCTGCAAGATTTCATCAGCGCTGCCGTGGTGGTAGGCAGTCATGCGGCGGTTGGAAATGTCAAACTCAAGCGCATGAATGCCTTCGATAGCGCCCAGCTTCATCCGAATCATTTGCTCTTCTGAAGGGCAATCCATTTTCGTGATATGGAAAATACTTTTCTGCATAAGGCAAACCCGTTTCAGACGGCCTATATGGATTGGAATAAAGGAGCTAGGTGAATTTCAGACAGCATGGTATCTACGCATTTGTCCGCAGGTCGGGTAAACACAGTTTGTATGTGTTTACCCGACTTGTTTGGATTTTTTAGTGATACAACCAAGGTTGCGCGGCTTTGCGTTTTTCTTCAAAGGCTTTGATTTCATCTGCGTGTTGCAGCGTCAAGCCGATTTCGTCTAAGCCGTTGAGTAGGCAGTGTTTGCGGTGTTCGGTGATGTCGAAAGTGAACACATCGCCGCTTGGCGTGGTCACAGTTTGTGCTTCCAAATCGATATTTAGTGAATAGCCTTCTTGTGCTTCGACTTCTTTAAACAATTGGTCGACTTGCTCTTCAGTCAAGACGATCGGCAATAAGCCGTTTTTGTAACAATTGTTGAAGAAAATGTCGGCGAACGAAGGGGCGATGACGGCGCGGAAACCGTAGTCGTCTAATGCCCATGGTGCGTGTTCGCGTGATGAGCCGCAGCCAAAATTTTTGCGGGTCAGCAAAACTTGTGCGCCTTGATAGCGGGGCTGATTGAGGGAAAAGTCGGGATTAAGCGGGCGTTTGCTGTTGTCCATGCCCGGTTCGCCGTGGTCAAGATAGCGCCATTCGTCAAAGGCATTAGGACCGAAGCCGCTGCGTTTGATGGATTTTAAGAATTGTTTTGGGATGATGGCATCAGTATCGACGTTGCTGCGGTCAAGCGGGGCAACGAGGGCGGTAATTTTGGTAAATGCTTTCATGGTCTGTACTTTTTCGTTTATTTAAGATTATAAAATGCCCCGATTCACGGGGCATTTACGCTTATTTATTAAGCTGATGATTAGTAGCTTTTTACTTCTTCTGCGGTATTGCTAACTGCGTTACCGGCAGCTTTCACATCTTTGCCCGCACCTGAAATGGTGTTGCAAGCAGACAGCAAAGTCATGGCAGTCAAAGCGATCAATGCAAATTTTTTCATATTGAATTTCCTATTGTAGAAGTTGAGCTAATGATTAGTAGCTTTTTACAGATTCAGCAGAGTTGCTGACTGCATTGCCGGCTGCTTTTACATCTTTGCCTGCACCTGAAATGGTGTTACAAGCAGACAAAAGTGTCATGGCGGTCAAAGCGATCAGGGCAAATTTTTTCATATGAAGCTCCTTATGGTTTGAAAAGTACAGCCTGGTTTGCTGTACTTCTTATAATATCCACCATCTTTCTAGATAGCAATAGTTAATGTGAATATATAAATATTTAAATATCAACGTGCTATTGTCAGATAGTTTCACAGGCAGCGCACATCCACAAATCGGCCGTTCACCGCAGCTGCAGCAGCCATGGCCGGGCTGACCAAATGGGTACGGCCGCCGTTGCCTTGTCGGCCTTCAAAGTTGCGGTTGGAGGTAGAAGCGCAGCGCTGTTGCGGCTCTAAACGGTCGGCATTCATGGCCAAACACATTGAGCAACCCGGTTCACGCCATTCAAAGCCGGCATCGATAAAGATTTTGTCCAAACCTTCTTCTTCGGCTTGTGCTTTTACCAAGCCTGAACCTGGCACAATCAACACGCGCTGAACGTTCTCAGCTTTTTTGCGGCCTTTGGCCACGGCAGCGGCTTCGCGCAAGTCTTCGATGCGGCTGTTGGTGCAAGAACCGATGAATACGATGTCCACCGGAATTTCGTTTAACGGCGTATCGGCTTCCAAGCCCATGTATTCCAAAGCGCGTTCCATGCCGCTGCGTTTGACCGGGTCGGTTTCGTTGGCCGGATTCGGCACTTTACCGTTGATGTCGAGCACCATTTCCGGTGAAGTGCCCCAAGTGACTTGAGGCTCGATGTCTTCAGCTTTGAAACGGAATACTTTGTCGAATTGGGCACCTTCATCAGAAACCAATGTGCGCCAGTATTCAACGGCTTTATCCCATGCTTCACCTTTCGGTGCGAATGGTTTGTCTTTAACGTAATCAATGGTGGTTTGGTCAACCGATACCATACCTGAGCGCGCACCGGCTTCAATAGCCATGTTGCACAAAGTCATGCGGCCTTCCATTGACAGGCTATGAATGGCTTCACCGTCGAATTCGATGGCATAGCCCGTGCCGCCGGCGGTACCGATTTGGCCAATGATATATAAGGCCACGTCTTTGGCGGTCACGCCCGGTTTCAGACGGCCTGATACGTCAATCAGCATGGATTTAGATTTTTTGGCAGTAATACACTGGGTGGCCATGGTGTGTTCGACTTCGGATGTGCCGATGCCGTGTGCCAATGCACCGAATGCGCCGTGGGTAGAAGTGTGCGAGTCGCCGCATACCACAGTCATACCAGGCAGGGTGGCGCCTTGTTCAGGTCCCATTACATGCACAATGCCTTGGCCTTTGTCCATAAACGGAAAGTAAGCCAATGCACCAAATTCTTTGATGTTTTTATCTAAGGTATCGACTTGCAACTTAGAAATCGGGTCTTGAATGCCTTTGTCCCAGTCGCCGGTCGGGGTGTTGTGGTCGGCGGTGGAAACCACGCTGTCGATGCGCCACAATTTGCGGCCGGCTATTTTCAAGCCTTCAAAGGCTTGCGGGCTGGTGACTTCGTGTACCAGATGGCGGTCGATATAAAGCAGAACAGTGCCGTCTTCTTCTTCGCGGACGACGTGGCTGTTCCAAAGTTTGTCGTAGAGGGTTTGTGCGCTCATGGTGTGTTCTTTTATCAATGGGTAGTGGTGAATAGTATGTGGGGAATATTAGACTTATTAACTTAGAAAAGCAACTGATTTTGTCTAATTTTTATCTATGAAATAAAATTTCGCCAAATTTTTAGAAAATTTTAGACAATTTGTACAATTTTATTTTTGAATTTGGCTATTTTGTTACATTTATGCCTTTGTTTTTGCCTTGAGTGAAATAGGCCGTCTGAACGCATTTTGGATTCAGACGGCCTGTTGTCAAAATGATTGCTTGCGGTTAGGTGATGATGCAGTTTTGTGGTAAAATCACGCGTAATTATTGCTATAAGAAATGCTAGGAATCATGACAGACGCAACAGTCCGCAACGACCATAAGTTTGCACTCGAAACCATCCCGGTAAGCCTTGAAGATGAAATGCGCAAAAGCTACCTTGATTACGCCATGAGCGTGATTGTGGGGCGCGCGCTGCCAGATGTGCGCGATGGCTTGAAGCCGGTTCACCGCCGTGTGCTTTATGCCATGCACGAATTGAAAAACAACTGGAATGCTTCTTACAAGAAATCTGCCCGTATTGTCGGCGACGTGATCGGTAAATACCATCCACACGGTGACAGCGCAGTTTACGATACCATTGTGCGTATGGCGCAGGATTTCTCTATGCGCTATATGTTGGTTGACGGTCAGGGTAACTTTGGTTCGGTTGACGGTGATGGTGCGGCAGCCATGCGTTATACCGAAATCCGTATGGCAAAAATCGCTCATGAAATGCTGGCCGATATTGAAGAAGAAACGGTGAATTTCGGCCCAAACTACGACGGCAGCGAGCATGAACCGCTGGTGTTGCCGACCCGTTTTCCGGCTTTGCTGGTAAACGGTTCTTCAGGTATTGCTGTGGGTATGGCAACCAATATTCCGCCGCATAACCTGACCGATACGATTAACGCCTGTCTGCAATTGTTGGACGAGCCTGAAACCGACATCGATACTTTAATCGACATCATCAAAGCCCCAGACTTCCCTACTGGTGCCACCATTTACGGCATGAGCGGTGTGCGCGAAGGTTATAAAACCGGCCGCGGCCGTGTGGTGATGCGCGGTAAAACGCACATCGAACCGATTGGTAAAAATGGCGAGCGCGAAGCGATTGTGATTGATGAGATTCCGTATCAAGTCAACAAAGCCAAATTGGTTGAAAAAATCGGCGATTTGGTGCGCGAAAAAACTTTGGAAGGCATTTCTGATCTGCGCGACGAATCGGATAAATCCGGTATGCGCGTGGTGATTGAGTTAAAACGCAACGAAAATTCAGAAGTCGTTTTAAATCAACTGTATAAATTAACCCAGCTGCAAGACAGCTTCGGCATCAATATGGTGGCTTTGGTCGATGGCCAGCCGCGTTTGCTGAATCTGAAGCAAATCTTAAGCGAGTTTATCCGCCACCGCCGTGAAGTGGTGACCCGCCGCACTTTGTTCCGCTTGAAAAAAGCGCGTCATGAAGGCCACATTGCAGAAGGTAAAGCGGTAGCTTTGTCGAATATCGACGAGATGATTCAATTAATTAAAGAATCAGCCGATGCACCGGAAGCCAAAGAAAAATTATTGGCGCGTGCATGGCGCAGCGGTTTGGTGGAAGACATGCTCAGCCGCACTGATTTGGATTTGCGCATGGCGCGTCCGGAAGGTTTGCCAGAAAACTTGGGCTTGCAAGGTCAAGGCTATTATCTGAGCGAATTGCAGGCCGATGCCATTTTACGCATGAGCTTGCGCAACCTGACCGGCTTGGATCAAGAAGAAATTGTCGCCGACTATAAAGCGATTATGGCAAAAATCATTGATTTCTTGGATATTTTGGCCACGCCTGAACGCATCACCCAAATTATCCGCGAAGAATTGGAAGATACCCGCGCCAATTTTGGTGACGAGCGTCGCAGCGAAATCAATCCATTTGGTGGTGATATTGCCGATGAAGACTTGATTCCGCAGCGTGAAATGGTAGTTACTTTGACTCATGGCGGCTACATCAAAACCCAGCCGACCACCGATTATCAGGCGCAACGTCGCGGCGGGCGCGGCAAGCAGGCGGCAGCCACCAAAGAAGAAGATTTCATCGAGTCTTTATTTGTGGCCAATACGCACGACTATTTGATGTGTTTCACCAATTTCGGCAAATGCCACTGGATTAAAGTGTACAAACTGCCGGAAGGCGGACGCAACAGCCGCGGCCGCCCGATTAACAACGTGATTCAGTTGGAAGAAGGCGAAAAAGTCAGCGCGATTTTGGCCGTGCGCGAATTCCCTGAAGACCAATATGTATTCTTCGCCACCGCACAAGGCATGGTGAAAAAAGTACAATTGTCGGCGTTTAAAAACGTGCGCAGTCAAGGTATTAAAGCCATTGCCTTGAAAGAGGGCGATTACTTAGTCGGCGCAGCGCAAACCAGCGGTGCGGACGACATCATGCTGTTCTCCAATTTGGGTAAAGCCATCCGCTTTAATGAATATTGGGAACGCAGCGGCGGCGATGAAAGTGAAGATGCGGACATCGATAATGAAAATGACGTTTCAGACGGCCTCGATGATGAAGCAGTAGAGGCTGACAACGAAAACGCCCTGCCAAGCGGCAAACACGGCGTGCGACCTTCCGGTCGTGGCAGTGGCGGTTTGCGCGGTATGCGTTTACCGGCCGACGGTAAGATTGTCAGCCTGATTACTTTCTCACCTGAATGCGAACAAAGCGCGCTGCAAGTGTTGACGGCCACCGCCAACGGCTACGGTAAACGCACGCCGATTGCTGATTACAGCCGTAAAAATAAAGGCGGCCAAGGCAATATCGCCATCAACACCGGCGAGCGTAACGGCGATTTGGTGGCGGCCACTTTGGTGGAGGAATGCGACGATTTGATGCTGATTACCAGCGGCGGCGTGTTGATTCGTACTAAAGTCGAGCAAATCCGTGAAACCGGTCGCGCCGCAGCAGGTGTGCGCCTGATTAATTTGGACGAAGGCGAAACCTTGGTAAGCTTGGAGCGTGTGGCGGAAGAGCCGGAAGTAGAAGCGGCTGAAGAAGGCGAGGAGCTGGATAACGTTGCTGCGCCAATCGAAGGTGAAAACGATTCAAGCGAAGCATGATAAAACATTAAATTAAATGTAGGAAATCATCGCGTTGTTTACACCACAGGTTGAGAAAAATAAGCCTGCAAGACCTCAAACGGCGTATCGCCGTTCAAACTGCGGTGCGGCTTCAC